>CAMWNK010000019.1 GCA_947175555.1 uncultured Clostridia bacterium
ATCCCGTAGCATGCCGAGCCGACAGCGCAATGCTGCAATATCGCTACATGGGCAAGATGATCAAAGAAGCCGCATATGCCGTTGCAAAGCAGGAAGGGCGCGAAGTGAAACCCATTATATTCTCGATATGCGAATGGGGCGTTAATAAGCCGTGGAAATGGGGCGCAAGCGCGGGCAACATGTGGCGCACTACCATGGATATACGTCCGTGGTGGAAATGGATAAAGATAATATACAATAAGACCGTCGATCTATATAAATATGCCGTAAAAGGCGGCTGGAACGATCCCGATATGCTCGAAGTGGGCAACGGCAAACTGAGCGAGGCGCAAAACATAAGCCACTTCTCGCTATGGTGCATGATGAACGCCCCTCTCATACTCGGCAACGACCTGAGAAAAATGAGCAGCAAACTGGTAAAGATAGTTACCAACCGCAATATGATAGCTATCAATCAAGATACGTTGGGCATACCCGCCAAGAGACTGCGCAAGAGCACTGTAGACGTACTTGTCAAGCCCTTAAGCGACGACAGCGCGGCAATATGCTTCTTCAATAAGTCGTCTCACAAGGCAACGTCTAAGCTCAATATCAACTCTGTGATTGCAGACGGATACTCCTCGCTTACTAAAGCGGATAAATATAAGATAATCGATATGTGGAGCAACGAGGAAAGTATGTCGGAGGGAAAGCTGCGCTACACCCTCGATAAAGATAGCGTCAAAGTGATAAAGATAATTCCCGTAAAATAATATAAAACATCGATAAAATATTATTAGGGCGTGTCTCAACGGCGCGTCCTATATTTTTTTTACTTAAGTTAATCTCTCAATAATTGCTCTTTTATCATGCGCAGCACTCTACCTTATCCCGTATCTTCCGCTGACTAAATCCTTAAAAAGGAAGCCTTTGGGCGCATCCAGCGTAAAGGTGAAGTAACAAGTGAGCAAAGCAATCAGCGCGAGTGAACAGATAAGCGCAAGCGACCTATAGTGCACGGCGCGAGAAAGCAAGATATAAGCAATCAAGTAGCCTGCCAAAACCGACAAGATGAATATAACTATGTCTACGCCTAAAATCGACTTACCTGCAAAGGACGTATAGATATAAAATAGCGCGATAGTAAGCAAACATGCCGTAAACTGGGACAAAAAGCACGCCGCCGTATAATTATTGTTACCTCTAAGATACAATAAGCCCAAGAGCGAGTACAGCGTCATGGGGAAAATATACATCTTGAGATGCTCCCATACGCTCTCGTTGGCAGGAAAAAACAGCGCAGCGGCGATACTGCCGCCGCTCCAACCGTAAATAAAGTGCGACAGCGAACCTATACAAAGCGTAAACAATACGCCGCCTATGCAATAATTGAGCGCCTTATTATATCTGACCATAGTACAATATAATTATGCGCCGATTATATTGTGCATTAAGGGATAATTTTGTCTAATAAAGTCTAATTAAATATAAAGACTTGCCGCAATGAGACAAGCCCTACAAATGTTAAATTATCGATAACGTCTATTGTCTGCCCGCTATCAAGCGCGTTAGTCAAGATAGGGGGAAACAGATTGATTTACTGCTCCCGTCAATATCGATTGCGTGCAATGATAAAAAGGCTATAAATATCATAATTATTACGCTTATCTTGTGTTGCCGCCTGCCTTGTTATCGCGCGTAGAATCGGTATGAGCAGACGACTTGCTCTTATCGCCCATCCTCTTCAAAATCGCGGCAACAAGTATGATTATTCCCAGCACTATAACAGCCATAACTCCGTCTACTATAAGGTGCAGCAACATTATCTTTTTGTACCAATCGTCGTCTGCGCTGCCGCCGCCGTTATTGCTCGGATTATTGGGATTGCTCGGATCGTAGCCGTAGGTAAAGGGCTGAGATACGCTCTGTGTCGGCGATTCGAGCACATTGCCGTCAGCGTCCGTAATCACAAAGTTATCGGCGTAAGGTCCGCTCAGCTTAGCAACGAGCTTATATTGAGTCCCAACAACAAGATCGGACTTGGCAACAATATTGCCGTCCATATCGACATACTCGTACGTCGCCGACACAAACTCCGCCCACTTGCTCTGGATTACGAACGTGGGCGTACCGCTTGCATTGCTCCAATATTCCACAATCTCTGCGGGCGATACGCCATATGATATGACAAGCTCTCTTACCGACGTATCTTCGAGCGTAGCCCAAGCATAATTTGCACTCTTAAGCGTAACGGTTATGCGGTATGAGCCCGCATTGATAACGCTTATATCTCCGTCCAAGCTCATAATTTGAGCGTCGTAGCCTGTCAGCAAGTCAAGCAAATCGAATTGCGAGCCGTTGAAAGACACTTCCTTTACCGTAGGAGCGGCGACCTGCTTAGGCAGTATCTCCACCGCAAATACGCTATGCGACAGTAAGTACGAGTCGTCCGTCATCTCTATCTCTATCACGTATTTTCCTGCATCGCTCGGCGCGCCGTCGAGCTTAGTATTTTTGCTGAGGTCGGTTACATTGTCGCCTAAGTAATAGGTAACGGTATAATCCTTAGCGCCTATAGACGCGCCGATGAATTTTATTTCATCCTGCGTAAAATGCGCGTTGCCGTCGTAGTCCGCCTTATCGGGTAATTGCGCCTGCACAGGCGTAAAGGGATCGCTGCCTATTGATACTGTGGTCTCGGCAGGATCGGTCAATAGGCGATAATTGCCGCTATTATTACCGTCGAGATAGGCAACTATCTTGAACGTCTGCGGATTTTCCACTCCGATGCCTTCCGCCTCGACTTTATCGGCAAGCGCCTTCTTTCCCTCTTCGTCTATCCCAAGCAAGCTCCCGTCGGGCGCGTAATACTTGTAATGTACGATTCTGTCTTCTCCGCTCGTGTACTTGGGATCGCAGTTGAGCTCCTTGAGATAGTATGTGCCGCTGGGCACAGCCTTCCACTTTACGGCAATGCCTTTGCCGAATATCTCCCAGTTAAGCACGATATCGGCAGGCTGCTCAAAGCTCGTATCATCGTATTCTAAAGTATCGCCACCGACCTTAGCAATATATTTTTTCACTTCTATGCCGCTCGCGCCCTGATAATCGAATATCCCGCCCGCAGCGACAAGACCGAGAGGCAGCGTAGTAGAATCGATTTCTACTCGTATTATTTTGCCGTCGTTATACTCAAGTTTTGTCGTCTCGGCATCGTATATGCCCGACACGTTGCCCGTATCCGTAGTATACTTATACTTCCACTTGACGCCGGAAATATTGAATTTAGCCTTGACTATCTCCCAGTTGATAGTAAGCTCTATCTGCTTCTTATTATTATCAAAAAGATAATCGTCATTGACTATCTTAAGCAGCACCTTGGTCGTATAGTGATTGACCTTAGACGCGCTCTGATTGTAATAGCCGTCTGTGTACGTCGTACCGTTAAAAGACGATGCGGTGTTGTCTATCTCTACGAGTATATTGCCCTTATCGTCTTTAGGAAGCGTGCTGCGCTTAATCTCCAGCTTGTTGGTAACCGCGCCGTAGCTATCCAGCGTACCGAACAATGCGTATACTATCTGCTTGCCTTCCGTAATAGCCAAGTTGCTTCCGCTTGGGATAGGATTGCCGCTCGGTCCCACTGCCGTATATTCCCAAGCAATCTTGCTTGTATCAATCTTTTTTGCCTGCACGGTAAACGACTTGGGCAGACCGACGTTGCTCGCGCCTTTTTCTATGGAATAGTTGATATTGTCGTTACCATCCGCGCTCTTGTCAAGCTCTGCAGTCAATCTGTAAGAGCCGATAGGCAGCTCGGAAAACGGCATTGTTACAACCGTCTGCTCGCCCGATTGCACTGCGGCAATGCTCTTACTTGCGCCGCCGACTTGATCCGACGCATACGCAGCCGTCATGCTCACAGTATCGCCCGCAATAATTCCCGATGCCGTAAGTGTAGCCGTATAATCTCCGCCCACAGTCCATAGCCATGCGCTTGAAGGAGTATCAATAGTAAGCTCTATCGTGAGTTGCTTGGGCGTTATCGTAAAGGTAAGCGTCCGCTTGTCTGAGCCGCCCTTGGCATCATGCCATACGTCGCTCTCCGAGTCTGAAAGCTCAAGCTCAACCGTATATTTACCGGCATTCTTTGCACTAACCTCGCCTTTAGTATCATCGAAAACGATATCCGCTTCTGCGATTTCGTTGCCTAAGGGATCTACGCCTGTTATCGTTGCGCTCATCTTTTTGCTGTCAAAATCACTAAGCGCAATCGTCTGCACATCCCCGTTGTACTCTTTGCCGATATCCGCAGCAGCTACAGTAGGCACGGGTATCGCATCCGTAAACTCGCTTGCAAGCGTCAAGTCGAAGTGGAATGCAGGTCGCACTGCGCATGTAGTTACAGTGGTCTGATTGCCGTTACCACCGGAAGCATTAAGGCGGCAACCTTCGGTAGCCAGATTGTAGAAGCCGGAGCGCACCCATGTATATGTGCTGTTGCTACGCTGAGCCGCCGACGTCTTCCAAATGCTGACGTTGCTCACTCCCACCTCGGGAATGCTCGGCAGCCATAAATAATCGTCAGCCCAGTCGCTGTAATGCGCCTTTTTAGAATAATTCATATTGCTGCTGTAATACTTCTCTTGAGAAGGCGTGCCCCATGCGTCGTTGGGCTGCGTATACCAGCCCGTTAAATACGTATTGACGCACTCGGTCTTTTGATAGGCGACATTCCTGGGCTGAACGATGAACTTGGTCAACGATAGGTTACGCGTCTTACCTGCTTCTTCAACGTTCACTTCATTCATAGTGAACTTAGCGTATTGGTGCGACTCGCTCTGCGCCACAGTTGTCAGCGTGGTTGCGCCGCTTGTTGCGACATATCCGCAGCCGCCGCTATTCAACGCCTGCGCGCGTATATAACTTGTGCTGTACATATTGCTCGGATATGCCGACGTAGGCGTATCCGCGCTCCATTTACTCCAACTCGACACATCATCCGACTGGACAAGCCACATCGTAGCTATCATATGTCCGTTATCCGCCTTCCGCATATCCGTAACGGTCCACAACATGTTGCCGATTGATACGACGACATCCTGCCCGCCGTTGATTGTACGTATATCTTCGGCATTCTTTGCACTCACGTTGGATATGTCAATCTCGGCTTCCGCATCGCTGCGCAAAGCATCCACCAGCTTGCCGAATTGCTTGCCGCTGAATACATCGCCGTCTGCCTTGGACGTGTCGTATGCGTCCAACAGCAATTCCTCAATCTTGATTGCGCTCGCTCCGCCGTCGGTAAAAGCATAGATTGAATTATGCGCCGATAGCGACGCTACGCAGCATCCGAATGCAATCAGCATAACCATACATACCGCTACTGCGATAGGCAATCTCTGTTGTTTTACTGTATGAGTGTTCATTATAGTATCCTATATATCCCAATAAGTTGTAGCTATCAGATAGTAACGCAGGGCAACTATCGCTCCCCTTCATCTCTTAATAGACAAAAATATCGGTAAAAGTACAACTTGAAAATGTACATAAATTAGCATAATTGATGATCATCTGCTCATAAATAGCGCAAAATTATTGCGCTAATATGCGGTTTTGCGCCTATTTCCGCGCCAAGATATTGACATATAACGATATTAAGATTAAAATATTAATATAAATAGCGGTTGCAACTAAAAAATGTGATCATCAATTATGCTAATACATGTACATAACATTATGTAAATATAAAACAATCGGGGCGCAAATTACGTCCCGATTATTTTTTTTAGTTTCCCCTATAAATATGCCGTTACCGACACTTTATTAATTGCTATATACGAGTTCCTGCCTTGCCGTATGCGGCAGCGCATGTTGCCTACTTATCGTCATTTTGTTTAGGTTTTTTCTTATTCAACTTAGCGATAAGTACAATGAAGGCTATAAATATGGCTGCAAGTAATACTACCGCTCCAACCTCTGCCACAACATGTATCTTAACCCATATGCTTTCTTCGCCCGACGTATTGCCGCCGTTATTATTACCGTCGCCGCTATTGCCGCTACTCCCGCTGTAATCGAACTCGTGAGACGTGCTCGCCGTAGCGTCGGGTAAGACGTTGCCCGAAACATCCACGAACTCGAAGTTGCCCGCATACTCGTCCTTGAGCGTTGCCTTTACGTTATACTTCTTGCCCGCTACCATTTCCGACGCAGATACTTTGTTGCCGTCCTCGTCGGTGTATGTGTAGTTGAATGCGCTGTTGTCGAGACAGCCCGCATACTCCTCGGGAATATCTATGGTAGGAAGGCTGCCGCTACTGCTCCACTCGGAAGGCAGTTGAGCCTTGGCAATAGTGAGCGTAAGCTCTATATCGTCCGTAGAGGTTGTGCCGTCGCCATTGTCCCAGCAGTACAGTCCGCTTGTAAAGCGTATCTTTATCTTATACTCGCCTGCATTGGTCGCGCCTGTAATATCGCTGACAATCTCCATATAATCAGAGTTAAAGCCTGTAAGTCCGAACAGCTCCTTAAGAGTGTCTGCGTTGAACGTGCGCTCCGTACCATTGTAGTACACTACCTTACTGCTATCTATTGTAGGCTTAGCAACAGGCGTCTTATCTACACCCGTAGGCAGGGGCATCATAAATCTGTACTGTGTCTCTCCGTCTACTTCCGCATTGCCCTCGTATCTATCCTTAACGTACACTTCGCGGTAGTAGTAGCTGCCTGCCATCATATCGCTTGTGGTAAGTATATTACCCTCGTCGTCTACGTAGCGGTAGTCGTAATAGGAAGGCAACATGCCAATAACTTGCGAATACTCGTCATTGTCCGTCCAGCCCTCTACAGTGTACTTGTACTTAGCTACGCTCACGGGTATATCTTGCTGAGGTCTGCTGCGGAATAATAAGTTATTGCCTGCACTCACAAGCGCGAAGTTTACTCTATACTCGCCTGCGTTGTAGCCCTTATATGCCTTGCCGTCTACGTCTGCAAAGTCATCGCCCGTCAAGCCTGCATACGCTTCGCCGTTGAGCGTAATGCTCATACTGACGTACTCTTGCCAATCTGAGGGCAAGCCGAACATTGCCGCAAAGTCGTGGACTTCGTCATCGAACGCAGTCCAACTGCCGTTATATACGGGAGTATCTATCGTACGCGCGGATATTACCCAATCGAAGTTAGCGTTAAGTCCGCTCGGCATTACGTACTGCTCGTAGTTATTACTATCGAATTTACTGTTATCTACGCTGTAGCGGGCGCGGTGCGTGCCTGCCTCGCTCTTAGTATAGTCGCCGCCTATTGATATACAGTCCTTGAGCGCATCGGGCACATTGATAAGCCTTACGCTATACTCAACTGCCGCGCCGCCAACGCGAGTGTATACGAAAGGCTGCGTATAAGTCAGTTCGTTGCCGTCCTTATCCACGTAGCCCCATACTATCGCGCTTGTGTCTACTACCGCCTTATTGACTACCCAGTTAAGAGAAGTAACAAAGTCGGGCGCGTTGTAGCAAGCCGTATCGTACGCAAACGTTGCGCTTGCACTGTACGATGTACTTGCATTAGTTTCGCTCAAGTTACCCGATGTTGTTACACTTACAGCCGAGATTAAGCTATCTGCGCCTATCAGCGTGATTACGTGTGCCGCGCCGTCATATACGAAAGGCTTAGCTTCCGTGCCGTCCGCAAGCAGCCACTTGTTGAGTGCCTCGTCATAGGTTGCCATAACGTCTCCGTGAGTGTACTGCCACTTTAAGCCGCTTACGTCTATATCCGCCTTGACTATCTCAAAGCCAAACTCTCCGCTCTCTCCGTCAAGGTAATTATTCTCCGCGCTCGTACTGCTAAGCGAAGCTATTACCTTATACTTGCCCACCGCTACGGGCTTAGCCTTACTGCCCTGCGTCGCGCCGTCCTTATAATACGTAAATGTGATGTTTGCCTCGGTTACTCCGCCCGCGCTTATTATCGTTACTTTGGGCATATATCCCTCGGGCTTATAGGGCAAAACCTGTCCGTCTATATCCATTGTTATCTGCACGGGATATCTATCTACGCCCACCGTAAACGACTGACTGCTATTGCTATCCAACTGATAATTAGCAGTATACTCGCTCTTCAGCTCCGCAACTACAATATATCTATGTTGCTCATTGACGTTAGCGTTAATCTGCTCGATAGTTACCTCTGCGCCCTGACTGCCGTCTGCATAGTCGTAGTACCTATACGTTACCATGGTACCTACGTTGATATCGCCCACGTTCTGCAATACAGGCAGCTTATACGTCTTGTCGCTTTCGCTCTCGTCTGTCTTCCAAGAGCAGGTTATCGTAGCCTTGTCTATACGCCAAGCCTTGCTCCACGTAAACATTCCGATATATGTATTGCTGTCGCTCGATATAGGTATGTAGTAGTTGACCGCATCCGACACATTGAAGCTCGCGGTAGTAGTATAACTGCCTACGGGAATTTTTCCGTTGCCCGTATAGCTTACAGTCAAGCCGCTCGGCAGTGTGCCTGTTAGCGTTATACCCTGCGCCTTACCTGCAATAAACTGTAACGGATTGCTGTCGCTGTAATCCCATATAAGTCCGGATAAGTCATACTTAGCCTTATCTATACTGTACTTGAGCGTATACACTGCGTCAAACTCCACATATGTATTGTCATACTCTGTGATATACACGGTTACGCTATATGTGCCTATCTTGGCATTGGTTGCAGTTATATCTCCGCTGTAGCCGTTAGTGCCCTTAGTAGTATCTATCTTGACGCCCTTAGACATTAAATCGCTGTCGTCTATGCTAAAGCGGAATATACTGCCCGTATATGTCAGCGCAAGCGTAGCATCGGGATTGCTTACTGCCGTGTTATTATACTGCCATTTGATATCTGCGTCAGTAAAGGTGATATCGTTGCCCAGTACCTTAAACTCATGCGTCTTGACTACCGCCAATATCTCGTAATTGCTATTTCCCTGCCTATCGCCGTATAGCTCTACGCCTATATAGTAGTCGCCTTGATCGAGCGCAGGCATAACTATAGTGCGCGTCTTTCCTACTATTACCTTATTATCATTTATGTCGTCATACTTTACAGATGAGCCGTGCTTGCAATAGTAGATATATAGCTCCGTAGTATCTGCCGCCAAGCTGTCCCCTACAATAGTTATCGTAGGCGTCTCGCCTACTTTCCAAGATGTGGGCGCATTGATAGTGATATTAAGCGGCTTTTTAGTAATAGTAATTGTCAGCTCATACGCGCTGCTCGTTCCGTCCGCCCATACAGTCGATACTCCGTTATCCGCTAAGGCAACTCGCACAATATACGTACCCGCATTAATTGCGCTAAGCTGTCCGCTCGCATACGTCATACCGTTGGGCAAAGTAAGCGATACGTCCGCAGTTACCCCTTGCAGTGTAAAGCCTTGCGCCACGCCGCTATACGGCTTGGTTACCTGTCCAGACAGGGCTGGCTTATCTACAGACTTCTTATCTACCCTATATATGACAGATACTGTACTATTATCGGTATCTATCTCGTAGTTGCACTCATTAGTTATCTTGGCTGTTGCCGTATACGTGCCTACCGCCGTCGGCAGGGTGTCCGAGACTACTCCTCCGCTCGAGGTGTACGTAAAGCCAAAGCTCGGCGCGCGTCCGTTCTCGGGAGTGTCTCCCGTGTATACGTCGCCTACATTCTTAAGTGTTACAGTTGGCAGTCCCGCGCTATCTAACGTCGCGGTTATTCCTATCTTCTTTTTAGTTACGATAAAGTTGAAGTACCTTACCGTATCGCTCTCGCCTGCGTCTAGGTCGGGAGTGCCGTCGAATATCAGCTCATCTGCCGCGAGCTCCGGCTTAATCTCTGCCTTTACCCTATATGTCCCCGTGTCTTTTATTTCACTATCATAAGTAATACTTAACTTCTCTGGATTAAACCAACTCTTTTGCTCTGCCGCCACATCGTCCAACGTAAGCGGCGCGCCCTTATACTCAACCGTTACGTCTGCAGGCTCCGCCAAGGCAACTTCTTTGCTATGCTCCGCCGCCAAATCAAGATTTAGGTGAAGCGCAGGACGAACAGCAGAACTATTCGTTCCATCATAGGAGTTATACTCACTGCCCACATTACTTGAATAGTACACATAAGCGGAATAAGCATAGGTGCCGGACCTCAGCCAAGAATTAACGGAATTGGAGCGCTGATTGTTTGACAATCCCCATATTCCGTCAGTTAATTCATTGAATCCTGTTTCGGTCAACGAAGGCAGCCATATATAATCATCCTTCCATTCCGCATAGCCCGTCTTCCTGCTGTAATTCATGCTGGCACTGTACCACCTTACAGTACCGCTTGGCGTGCCGTATGCTTCATTAGGCAATGTATAACTCATATTGCCTATACTACCGCCGACAGTTTGGTTTTCTGTCTCTTGGTATGCTACATTGGCAGGAGTTACTATAAAGTCCGTAAGAGAGCCCTTTACAGAAGGCATAGTCAGCCTTGCATATTTATGCGTTTCGCTCTTCTCGATTTGGGTTAGCTTTGTTGCGCCGCTTGTCGCTACGTATCCGCTACCGCCGCTATTGAGCGCATTTGCCCTTATGTAACTGCTACTATACATGTTCGACGGAAATGCCGCCGTTGCAGCAGTAGAATACCATGTATTCCATTGACTCGTCTCATCGCCAGTGGCAAGCCACAATGTCGCTATAGTATTGCCCGACCTATCTTTAGTAAGGTGCGCTACTGTCCACTTCTGCCCGTCCATGGTGAGCACGATATCCTTATTACCGTTCTTAGCATATATCTGCGACGCCGTAACCGCATCGGCGTCTTGCAATAGATCATCTACATCGCCGATAGTATTTTTTGCAGGGTTGCCCGTCAGCTTAGCAAATAATGATTGCATAGCCTTGCCGTCGAATACCTTGCCGTCTGTTCTGTCGGCATAGCCGCTAAGTATTATATCGCCTATATCAACAACTGTATTTTCCGTCATATTATCGGCGTTAAAGGCAAATACATCGCCTGCGTTATCGAATGTTATAAAGGCGAAGCATAACAGTATAGCGACAATAATTACTGCCGCAGAAATAGCCGATATTAACTTATAACTTTTTGTTGACACTATAACTCCGTATTCATACCTACAATCTCGATTTATAGTTATCTAATCGGTATACCTAAAGACAATGCGGTATCGTCCCTCTTCTCTTTCCCTAATATCAAACATCAACGAAATCACATCTAAAAAAATGTACATAAATTAGTATAATTGATGATCACGGACATAAAAATTACGCGGAAATATTTGGTTTTTCTCTTAATTCCGCGCCAAGATATTGACATATATCATTATAAAGATTAAAATATTAATACAAATATCGGCTACATGTCGCAAAAATGATCATCAATTATACTAATACATGTACTGATTATTCTGCTCTCGGCTCACCTTTTCCCATAGGCTTTTATCAATTTTTCAGCTCTCACTCTATTAAGAGCCTGCTATAGCTTTAACCTATAATCACTCCACAATTATCAAATCTGTCATATCTTCAGCCAATCAGTACATATCGCTCCCGCCATTACTCTCGCCTCAATATCCTCAAATCCGCTTACATGCAAATAGCCCGCTTACATACAAATAGCCCGCTTACATGCAAATAGTCCGCTCACATGCAAATAGTCCGCTCACATGCAAATAGTCCGCTCACATACAAGTAGTCCGCTCACATACAAGTAGTCCGCTCACATACAAGTAGTCCGCTGAATAAAAAAAATCGACAGACCTCTTTTTGAAGTCTGTCGATTTTGTGGTGCGGTTACCGGGACTTGAACCCGGATGGTCTCCCATACGCCCCTCAAACGTACGCGTCTGCCTGTTCCGCCATAACCGCAAATATTTACTGATTAATAATAGTATAATGCGGCAGGGCTTGTCAAGTGTTTATCGACTTTTATTCACGAAATATGTTACGGCTCGCGATGTAGCGACGCATCGATTATATACGCTGCTCTACATGTAATTATTTGCCACGTATAGAGTCGATAGGTTGCTTGCGGCAGATACGGATAATGGGGATAATGCTTGCTAAAAGAGCCGTACCTATTCCCATTCCGAAAATAACCGCCGCCTGTCTTATTCCAAAGTAGAACAACTTGACATTGATATGGAACAACTTAGGCAATACGGAATTGACGCCGACGCATATCAAAGGAGTTGCAATGATAGACAGAGCGCAATTAATCAGCGCGACAATCACGCTTTCCGTACAGAATATTGCGCATATATCGCCCGACTTTGCGCCGAGCGCGCGCAGGATGCCGATATCTTTTCTTCTTTCATAGATAGATGCTGCGATATAATTGCTCAGCTGCGCCACGGACATTATCACAAGGACTATCATCGCATACTGCAATATATTATCTATCCAACCATATACGCTGACTGTAATAGATGAGGTAAGCTCCACTACGCCGTTGATGAGTTTTGCCTGCCTGCCGTTATTGTTGTAATGAAAATCGATTAGCATTTGTATATCCTTGCGCTCGGTCGGCATTTTTGCAACGGCAAAGGCGTATCTGAATTCTTTTTCGGGCGCCATCTCGTAAATTTTGTTGCTGAACACATATGGATCTGCTCTGTCTAAATATAAGGCGTCGTCATAATTCATGACGTATATTCCCACTATCTTCAATGCGCTCGCATTGCTGCGATAAGCGGAATTTTGATAAGAAGATGCTTGAAGAAAATCGACGTACGCTTCTTCAAACTCGGTATTATAAGTAAAGTTCTCCAATTTAGCTTGAATATATATCTTATAGCCGTCTGTCAAAGCTATCTGCTCGCCAGTAGGCAGCCCCGTAATATTGGAGTAATATCCGCCCGTATATGAATTGTCATTAACAGAATAATTTGTCTCATTCAGATATCCTGCATAGGCAAGTCTCCACTGCGTCTCATCCATATTGTCTATATCCCATTTATCCGTTCTGAAATGCTCGTTTGAATAATAGAAACTTACTCTCAGCCGCTGCCTATCCTCTTTGATATAATCGATGAATGGTTGCAGCTTATCAAATGGCACTCTCTCGGCATACTGACAAATTGCAATCTCTGCGCCTGCTCTTGTCAAATCGCCGATTCGGCATCTTTCAAAAGAAACTTCTCCGTTCAAGTAAATTTTATTATGGCTGTAATATTTCATCTCGGAATATATATCCGACACGATTATTTTATTTGCGGCGTTCATGCCTATAACTATCTCGTTATCCTCCAGCTTTGTACGTTGCTTTCCGTCCAGCCAGATAACTTCGTTCACCTTATCCAAGTCGCAGTCTTTAGCTGCGCCGAGTATACTTATTCTCGTATTTTTATCAAGGAAAATCTCACCTCTTGCGGCTTTAGCCCAAGGGTTTACGCCGTTAGGATAGACTTGTTGACCGTTAGTGAACTCTTCGTATTGCTCGGTTTTGACATAGCCGAGCGAATGATATCCGTACTGGAAATACTGCGAGCAATTATGTCTTATCTCATAATCGTAGAGAGTATCCCTAGCCCAATTATCTTTAGACGGCTTCAAGTTATCGAACATTCCGTTTTTATCCGCGCCGGTATCCAATATACCCACCACCGTCCAAGTATCTATGCGCACTCTTTTGCCGCTTACATACTGATTGTACTCGATTAAAGGATTAATATCCAGAAATTCCTGCGGACTTTTTAATTGAGAAGGCGCGACGTATATCAATTCATCGCTTGACGTATCTTGATATCTATAGCCCGCCACGACGTACTGCTCGTATAAGTATTTCGTTATTACGATTTCCTTATCGCTACGAGGAAGTCTGCCTGCGATAATCTCGCCTATGCTGTCTATAAGCGCGTCCTCGGCAGGCAAGAATCCCGAGAGTGCACCCGTATAATAGGGAGAATAATTATCACCGCTCAGCGCGCCCTCGTCTGCAAAAAATAAGTCATGCGTTCTTACATTATCGACCGAAAGCAATGCCACGCCTCTAAAGTCCATGCCCGTGCTCTCTTTCAGCTCGTCCAACTCATCCTGCGACATACCGGAATAATAGTCCATAATATCAGGCTCCCGTATGTCGGTTTTCCACTGTCCGCCTATTGCGGCAATGCTGTCGTATCCGACATTTGCGAGTCCCTCTACAGCCACCTTTTTACTGCTGTAAGCCATACCCGTATCGATAACGCCCATAAGCGTAAAGCTGAAAAAGCACAACAGCATAGTAATTACCAATCGCAAAGGTTTGGACTTTATACTGACCGCGCCCATCTTAAGCGCGCGCTTATAAGGCAGTCGCGAGCGTATGAAGGCGCTCTTGTCCTTACTCTCATCCCTGCCGCCCTCGGCATTATCACTGTCGGCATTATAATTTTCTACACTGCTGCTCTCGGAATTGTCGCTACCTACGCTGTAGCTATCGGCATTATAACTCTCTACATTGCAGCTCGCGTTATCATTCGCGCTCTCCTCAGAGTCGTGGATTACCTTGCCGTCCGCCAGCTCTATTACTCTGTCGCCGTATTGCTGTGCAAACTCCCTATCGTGGGACACCACTATCACCAGTTTATCTTCAGACAGCTTCTTCAGCGTCTCCAGCACCTGCCTGCCCGTCTCCGAGTCCAATGCGCCGGTAGGCTCGTCTGCCATGATTATCTCGGGGTTTTTGATAAGCGCCCTTGCGATGGCAACGCGCTGCATTTGTCCGCCGGAAAGCTCGTTGGGCTTGCGCTTAGCATATCCTTCCAAGTCCACTTCCTTAAGGATATTATCCATCGTTTCGCTATCCGCCGCGCGCCCTTGAAACTCCAGCGCCATAGCGATGTTCTCCCCTACGCTGAACTCTTCGAGAATATTGTACTCCTGAAATATAAATCCTACGCAGGTATTGCGATAGGCGTTGAAGTCCGCCGCCTTAAAATCCTTGGACGATCTGCCCTTGATAATGAACTCGCCGCTGTCCGCGATATCCAATCCGCCCATGATATTGAGCAGCGTAGATTTACCGCTGCCCGATTTACCGAGAATGAATACCAAACCTTTATCCGCAAATGACAGTGAGACGTTATCAAGTGCCTTTACGGGCACTCCCTTTTTAGGCACGTAAGTTTTAGAAATCTCTTTGACGCTAAGCATTTGTTTTCCCCTTTATTTCATATCATAATTTTATCATATATTTACGTACATATCAATACCCAAATTCTATCGACGCCTGCGCTAATATGGCAGAAAGTTTTATTTAGATATGACAGCGGCTTACGGGGTATTTACTTAGTCGATAACGCTTGCCCCGCGCTAACGGATAGCTTTTATTGGCAGAATTTGGAACCATGCGCTCAATCTGCCGCTACGTATACCGTATATTCGATTATTAGGCAGCAATACGCGTTGATTGTAATGAGGTTATCTGTTATAATATCAATATAATATGTATTAATTTCGGAGAATAAGCAATTGTATTTTCTTAACGCAATCAACTTTGACATCGACAGCTTCCTCAACACAATTTGGGGCTGGATGACTACAGAAGGCATCAAGGTAATAATCGGCGCGATACTGCTCTTTATAGTATGCAAGGTAACCAATCTGATAATTCGCAGATTTGACAAGCGACTTATGAAGAAGAACGTAGACACCACTCTGCGCGTAGTATTGTTGCCTTGGCTGGGCAGGATAATCAAGATAGTTGCGCTGTGCGCGTACATTGGATACTTAGGCTTCGAGACGTCGAGCATATCTGCGGCGATAGCGTCTGTAGGCGTTACGATAGGACTTGCGCTGCAAGGCTCGCTGTCCAACCTTGCAGGCGGCATCGTGATACTGGTAACGCGGCCCTTCCGCATCGGAGACAAGGTAACAATCAACGACGAGACGGGCGTTGTGGAGAACATCACGATAATGTACACCTACATAGTAACTGCAGACAATCTGGTAGTGTGTATCCCCAACTCGCAGGTTACGAGCAACAAGCTGACCAACTTCAACAAAAAGAGCGACTTGCGCCAAGAGCTCAAGTTCACGATTTCGTACGGCAATGACTACAAGGCGGCTAAAGAACTGTGCCTTAATTGCGCTACCGAGGACGAGCGCGTACTTACCGATCCTGCGCCCTCATGCAGACTTGTCGAGCACGGAGCGCACGGGCTGGTGCTGTCTCTCAAGGTATGGACCTCTTTCGACAATTACTGGAGCGTACGCAACGACCTTATGGAGAAGATAACCGACGCACTCATGGACGGCGGCTATGAGATACCCTTCAATCAGCTTGACGTGCACATGCGCAACGACGGCTGATTGCGATATACCCCTCATCGACTTGCTCGCACTTGCGCTAAGCGTCTGCCGATTACAGCTACTCTGCAATAGCTTCCTCGCACTCGCTCAACGGATACCGATTGAGATATGTCCCTCATCGGCTTACTCGCACATGCGCCAAGCGTCTACCGATTACAGCTACCCTGTAATAGCTTGCCCGCACTCGCTTGAGGCGATTATGATATACCCCTCATCGGCTTGCTCTCTCATGCGCTAAGCGTCTGCCGATTACAGCTACACTGCAATAGCTTGCCCGCACTCGCTCGACGGCGACTTAAAAAAAAGACACCTCTATCCACTCTACAGATTACCGATTAAAATATAGCCATAGTGCTTGATTAAATGCAGCGCAACCGATACTCTTTAGCTGCGCTTAATAATAAGGTACTTACGTTAATTCAACGGCAATGAAGTAATCGTCATAACCTACGCAAGTCGCGCATCGAATATTATCGCATAATTCTACATGCACAGATTATAAGTCTCTCCATAGTTCAGACGTATAAAATAGCCATTTATTGGGTAAACTATTCTCGTTTATGCGATATTTAATAATTATTTAGCATATTTATTTCTATTTGAGACTTTTTCGATTAGCGGCGAGTTACTATCTCGGACAGTTTTTTCGGCACGAATTACTATGAATTTTTATATTAATCAATATTGATAATGGCTATCGCTTATCTGCCCTTTTAGGCTATATCAAGCATCTTACGCTATATTAAAGCGCGCCTTAATATCCCCTATAATATGGATAATATTTGCCTTCAAGTCCTCAATGCTTCCGCTGTTATCCACGACATAATCGGCAATGCTCTTTCTCTCATCATCGCTTGCCTGCGCCGCCGCTGCCCTGCGCACGTAATCCTCGCCTTCGGCTGCATACCTGGACGCCACAAGCCGCGACACTCTCGTATCGATATCGCAAGTAATCAATATCGCCGCATCGAACATATCTTTATATCCGCTCTCATACAGTAGCGGCACTTCGGCAAATGCCAACTTGTGCTCATCAAGTTGCCGTCCAACTTCTGCCATTATCAAGGGATGTGCAACGCTATCCAGCCACGCCTTTTCCGCCTTATCGGCATATATTATCTTGCCGAGTGCGCGCGTATCTATCCTGCCGTCATTTACTATCTCATCGCCGTAGCGAGATACCAACATATCCCTGTATGCGCAATCTTCAAGCACCTGATTTTGATACACCTTGTCGCAGTCGACTACGCAGTAATCGAGACCGCGGATAATATCCGCCGCGCTGCTTTTTCCGCTGCCGATTCCTCCGTATACAGCTATCTTTACGCCCACTTTCACTCCTTATGCTATCTACAATATACTATCGCTTGTAGCGGCAATAATGCCCGCGCCGACTGCCAACCTGCGACAAAGTCGCACGGTATCAACGCCGCTGTCCTATAATATATGTCGCCTATTACTTATACTGTCTACTTGCAACAACGCCGCACGGTATCAACACCGCTGACCTGCGATATATGCCGCCTATTATTGATAAAGCCGACTTGCAACAGTGCCGCACGGTATCGGCACCGCTACCATGCGATATATGTCGCCGACTACCTATGCCGCAGCATAGCTATATATGCCGCGCTATAATTATATTGTAATAATATATAATAGGTTTATATTATATTAGTATTTTACATATAATCTATCTGCATTATTTAGCATCCAGCCAGTTATCCCCTACGCCCACATCCGCGACGAGCTTGACGTCCAACTTTACCACATTCTCCATGCACTCTTTGAGCAGCGCGCACACCTTATAGACCTCATGCGGCGGAGTATCGATAATCAGTTCGTCATGCACCTGCATTATCATTTTAGCCTTATAACCGCCCTCTCTCAGTCTCTTATCCACGGCAATCATAGCCATCTTGATGATGTCGCTTGCGCTGCCCTGCAACGGCATATTCAGCGCGACTCTCTCCCCGAAGCCTCGCATTGCGGCATTGGACGCGTTAATCTCGGGCAGCTCGCGCCTGCGGTTAAACATAGTTACCGCATAGCCCTTATCCTTAGCCTCCCTAATCGCGCTTGCCATATACTCCTTGATAGCGGGATAAGTGGCGAAGTAATTATTCATAAAGCTCTTTGCCTCGTATCTGAATATACCGAGGTCTCTTGCAAGCCCGAATTCGCTTATGCCGTAGATTATTCCGAAGTTGACCGCCTTAGCCTGTCTGCGCATCTGCGGCGTAACCTCTTCGATAGGCACGCCCGCGACCTTAGCTGCGGTATCGGCGTGGATATCTCTGCCGCTGTTGAAAGCCTCGCTCATAATGGGATCTTTACTGAAGTGCGCCATAAGCCTTAGCTCTATCTGCGAGTAATCGGCTGATATCAGCTTATTGCCCTTGCTTGGCAAAAAGAGCTTTCTTATCAGCGCGCCCTCCTTTTTCCTTACGGGGATATTCTGGAGATTAGGCTCGGTGGACGACAGTCTGCCTGTAGATGTCGCCGCCTGCTTAAAAACGGTATGCAGCTTATCCTCGCCATCCATCAGCGGAATAAGTCCGTACACATAGGTAGAGCGCAGCTTGGCTATCTCCCTATATCTCAAAATCTGCGGAATAATGGGGTGGTCGCTTTCCAGCGCGGTGAGCACTTCCACGCTCGTGGAGTACCCCGTCTTATTTTTCTTACCGCTCTTAAGCCCCAATTTCTCAAACAAAACTTTGCCAAGCTGCTGAGTGGAATTGATATTAAAGTTCTCTCCCGCCAGCTCATAGATGGACTGCGTCAGCTCCTCGATAATCTTATCGAATTCGCCCTCGAGCGATGTCAGCCCCTGCCTATCTACGCAAAAGCCCTCTTTTTCCATGCGGTACAGCACGTCTACAAGCGGCATTTCCACGTCGGTATACAGCTCGTACTCGCCCTTATCCTTCACGTTAGAGCGCGCAAGGTCGCGCACCTCGTACACACCCGCCGCCGCGCAATCCGCTGCCGCGCCATAGCTTGTGAGCATATCCGTTACGCTCTTATACGTGCGGTTGGCGTCGTCGAGATAGGCAAGCAGCATGACGTCGTCCTCAACGCCCCTAATCTCTATACCGTATCCGTCCAGCCTGTGCATGAGGCTCTTTAGGTCGTACACCGTCTTTTTTATGCTCTCGTCTTCGAGCAATGCGCGCAGCATCTCGATACACTCTGTATAGTCCAGCCCTTCGGAGAACAGCGAGTCGGACAGCGCAAGATTGATACCCTCGCACTTATCCGCCGCTAAAGAAATGTCCTTATCGATATGCACGGCGCACTTACCCGCGCTCTTGAGCTTTGCTATATACTTATCAAGCGTCTCCTTATCGGACACTTCCGTTACGACAACGTCCGCTTTCTTATCGTCTTGAGGCTCATAGACGCCCTGCTCGATATTCATCCTTTCGGCGAGGCGGTAGAGGTCCAGCTCTTGCAGCTTGGCGCGCAGTTGCGGCTTAAACGGCATCTTCAATGCCGAGTCCTTTTCGCCGATAGGCACGTCTATATCCGTCTTGATAGTGGCGAGCCGATATGACAGATACGCCATATCCTTATCCTGCTCCAGCTTTTCTTTCAGTTTTCCCTTGATATTGTCGATGTTGGCGTATACTCCGTCGAGGTCATTATACTGAGCAAGCAGCTCTTTAGCCGTCTTTTCGCCCACGCCTCTCACCCCGGGGATATTGTCCGAGGTATCGCCCATCAGCGACTTTAAGTCGATTATCTGCTTAGGCGTAAGCCCCTCGCTTGCGAGCTTGTCCAAGTCGTACCTATCTATTTCGCTCACGCCCTTGCGCGTAAGCAGCACGTTGACCTTATCGCTCACCAGTTGCAGGCTGTCCTTATCTCCCGTTACGATATACACCTTGCCGCCGGTGCTCGCACACAACGAGCCTATGAGGTCGTCCGCCTCATACCCGTCCATTTCGGCAATGGGTATATTCATAGCCCTTAAGATATCCTTCATCGGCTCGATTTGTTCGGCAAGCTCGGTCGGCATGGATTTACGCTGCGCCTTATATCCCTCGTACATTGCCTTTCTGAATACGGGAGCCTTGCGGTCGAAAGCGGCTATTATATTTGTCGGCGCGTAATCGGAGATAATCTTAAGCAGCATATTCATATATCCGAATATTGCGCCCGTATATTTACCCGAGCGGCTGGTAAGGTTGGGCATAGCATAATACGCCCTATTGATAAGTGAATTGCTGTCGAGTAAAACCGTAATCATTGTCCAAGCTCCTTACGCGCGATCAGCGCCCATCGATACGTTTACGCAATATAATCGATATAACTTCTTCCTCGCCGTAAAAATCGCGCCGCCCCAAGCCGACTGCTCTTTGCTCGCATCGAGAAGGTTGGCTGAATGCAGTAGCGCGACCGTTTGCGGATTGAGGTATAGACCTTATTTTGCATAAACATGTATGTATTGGGATTATTCGCCCGTATATATATTATATAACATAATCGCGCGCCCAAGCCAACGATTTTTTTTATCCTTGCAATCTATATCGGCGTAAGCAGCTCCATCGGCGGCTGTTTTAGCTGCGTTATTTGCGTCAATGCCCGCAATGCGTGCCGCAGGTAAACGCCGCGCATCGACATAAATCGACATGCAATATACTCTTTGATTATAAATAAGACACAAAAGCTCGTATATTTTCACTTATGCGGCATTTAATTGCCGCGGCAATTAATCATATGATATAATCGTATCGGTGAGAGTTCGGCTCGCTTCAAGTAGAACGTAAGGAACGTATATGGAGATATTTACATCGTTATTGGTGGTATTCGGAGGGTTAGGCGTCTTTCTCTACGGAATTAAATTATTAGGCGATTACCTGCAGAATCTTGCGGGCAACAAGCTTAAGACGCTTATGAGCAAGGTGGGCAACAACCGCCTTTCCACCGTCGGAATCGGTGCCGCCGTAACGGCAGTTATCCAGAGCTCCGCCGTTACCACGGTAATGGTAGTAGGCTTTGTCAATGCGGGCATAATGACGCTCTTCCAAGCCACAGGCATAATAATGGGCGCCAATATCGGCACTACCATTACGGCGCAGATAGCGGCGTTAAGCACTCTGCCCGTTACGGAATTTTTCATTGCGCTCACGGGCGTAGGCTTCTTCCTGTCCATGTGTAAGAACACTAAGGTGAAGAATGCCGCCATGATACTGCTCAGCTTCGGCATGTCCTTTTCGGGACTGCTGCTGATGTCGGACGCGCTTGGCAATCTCAACGAGATACCCGTTATCCACGACGCTTTTGCAAGAATAACCAATCCTTTCCTTCTCTTTTTCATAGGATTGTTGCTCACTGCAATAATACAGAGCTCATCCGCCACGACCGTGCTACTGATTACGATGTCGGGCGAGGGCTTGCTTGCGCTCGATGCGGCGCTGTTTGCCACCTTAGGCGTCAATATCGGCACGTGCGTTACCGCGCTGCTTGCAGGTATCGGAGCCAACGCCAACGCAAAGCGAGCGTCGGTAATTCACCTTTTGTTCAACTTTTTCGGCTCGATACTCTTTTTCATTATAGTATACTTCGCGCCCATTGCGGAAGTATTGCAAAAGATGTTCCCGCACGCGCCTCAGACGCAGATAGCCATGTTCCACACCTTCTTCAACGTGTCCACTACCCTGCTTTTGTTGCCGTTTATGAAGGTACTTACTAAACTTGCTACCTTGATAGTCCCCGACAAGAAGAGCGACGGCAAGAGTAAGAGCAAGAGCAAGCGTGAGCCGTCCTCGCTCAAGTACGTCGACGAAAGGTTGCTGTCATCGCCGAGCATCGCCATAGAGCAATTCCGCAGGGAGCTTATGCGCATGATGGATATCGCGTGCAAGAATCTCGATATCGCCATGAGCGCGGTCATAGACGTAGACCTATCCAAGCAAGGCGAGTTTGACGAAGCGGACAGATTGCTCTCCAAGATCAACTCCGAGCTCATACACTATCTTATCAAGCTGTCGGGAGAAGAGGTCGACCTCGATACCGAGACGGAAATCGCCACCTATCACAAGGCGGTATCCGACGTAAGCCGTATTGACGAGCTTGCGCAGAACGTCATGGAATACACCGCCGCCCTGCGCGACAGCGGCGTTACTCTATCCGACGTAGCCAAGTCGCAACTGGGCGATATGCGCTCTGCCCTCTACGAATTGCGCGTTGCCGTGCAGACCGGCTTTGACAACCGCGACATCACCGACGCCGAGCACGTAGCTCAGCTCGAGGAGAACATCGACTTCTTGTACATGACAATGGAGCAGTCCCATATCCGCCGCATGAACAGCGGCGAGTGCAACGCCTACTCCGCCACAATATTTATGCCGCTCATCAACAACTTGGAGCGTATCGGCGACCATATCTACAACGTATTCCGCGGCATGACTACATACGTAAAGCTGCCTTCTAAGGTTAGGGCGAGAAAAGTTGAATAACCGCCAAGTATAACGAGGGGAACCATGTAGCAAATATGCGCGAGCTTTGCCGCGCATATGCTAGCGTTTAATTGGTGCCCCTCGTTATAACTTTATAATGGACGGTGTCCCCTCCCAGTAACCGCTAATATGAGGCGGTCTACTTGCTAACTCCAATAACTAACTATCGTCCGCCGAATATTACGCTTGGCGGTTATCTCAAATATTATTCTCTCTCCCTCTCACCACTTTCTTTACGTCTGCTTTGATTATTCTGAACACGTTTTTACCCTTATCCGCTCTGTCGCATATAGGCAAGTCGTCGGTATTGACGGCATACACGTTATTATCTTTATCCAGCAGTGCGAAGTCGTACGGCATAGTTACGATGGACACGTAAGCAGCCGCGCCCGCCTTTTCTATATCGAAGAGTTTGACTCCCTTACGGTAACGCTTGGAAGGATCTATTTCCGCAAGTATCACGCGTTTAGACCAGCCCGCGCACGCCACGCACACGATTTCGCCCTCGCCCTTATTTTGAGCGGCGTATATAACCTTATCGCCTGCGGACAGCTGCACACCCCTTACGCCTTGGCTCTTTCTGCCCTGTACGGGGATATCGTCGTTTTCCGCGTTAAGGCACATGCCTTGAGCGGTAACCATCAGCATATACGGCGAAGCGGAGTCTTTAATTTCCACGCCGATTAAGCTATCGCCCTCTTTCAATACGATAGCGGGATACACGGTTCTCTTATCGTAGTTATACTCATCAAAGTCGCTGCACTTTACCATACCCGCCTGAGTATAGAAATACAGTTGTTTACCCTTAGCCTGTTCGGGCGAGAAGATAGCGATCACCTTCTCATCGCTTGCTATGCGCGAAATCTTATGCAGAGCCATACCCTTGCTCTTCCACTTGCCGTCCTCGAGGTTGTCCACGTTGAATATTGCGGCGTTGCCCTTATCGGTGAATGCGATAAGATTGGTATCGTTGGAGCAATGCAGCACCTTCAGCGCGAGGTCGGCGTAAGAATTGCTTGCAACTCCCTTGACCGCTGCCGAATACGCCTTAGAAGACATGAACTTGAGCGCGCCCTCATGGGTGAGCACGAGCACGCCTTTACGCTCAATCTTAGCATTGGGATCAATTACTTCCACCTGTACCTGATCGGGACGGATGAGCTTAGTTACGCGCGGCGTAGCGTATTTCCTCTTTATCTCGAGCAATTCCTTACGCACTATCTCAAGCTGCTTGGTCTTGGACGAAGTAATGCCCTCATACTCTTTAATCAGCTCTTGCAGCTGTCTGATTTCCTCTATGAGCTTGCTCACGTCCAGCTTAGTCAGACGCTTCAGCTGCATATCGAGCACCGCTACTGCCTGCTTTTCGGACAGATTAAGTTCGCTTTTCAGCGTCTCTTTCGCCTCGGTTGTGGACGCGGCTTCGAGTATGATATCCACTACTCTGCGGATATTGTTGACGGCTATCATCAGACCTTGCAGTATATGCTCTCTCTTTTTAGCTGCGTTCAGATCGTACTGCGTGCGGCGGTAGATTATCTTACGCTGATACTCTACGTAATGCTTGATTATATCCAGCAGTCCCAGCTCCTGCGGCTTGCCGTCTGCGATAGCTACCATGTATACGCTCATTGCCGTCTGCAATCTCGTCTTGACGTACAGCTTACGCAGTATCTTTTCCGCGTCGGCTTCCTTTTTCAGCTTGATTACGGCGCGTATACCGTTTCTATCCGACTCGTCTATGATATCGACAATATCGCCGAAGTTATCTCTATCCTTTTCCTTAAGAGCGATGATATTTTTAAGCACCTCGCTCTTTTGCACTTCGTAGGGGAATTCGGTTATAACTATATTGCGTCTGTCGCCCGCCTCTTCCACGAAAGCGTGAGCGCGCATGGTTATCCTTCCTCTGCCCGTCTCATAGGCCTGCAAAATGCCGTCGTCTTGCACGATATAGCCGCCTGTGGGGAAATCGGGGGCAGGCAGATACTGCATGATATCCTTAAGTTTTATAAACTTATTATCGATATACGCGACAACCGCGTTGATAGTCTCGCCGAGGTTATGCGGCGGAATTTTAGTGGTAAGACCTACCGCAATACCGCCCGTTCCGTTGACCAGCAGATTGGGGAATCGTCCGGGGAGAATGTCCGGCTCTTCAAGCGTATCGTCGAAGTTGAGCGACATGGGCACGGTATCTTTATTGAGGTCGCGCAGCAGCTCGAGCGCGAGCGGCGTAAGCCTTGCCTCGGTATAACGCATTGCCGCGGCGCAGTCGCCGTCGGGCGAGCCGAAGTTGCCGTGTCCGTCGATGAGCGTAGCGCGCATAGAGAAAGGCTGCGCCATCTTGACCATTGCCCCGTACACGGAGCTGTCGCCGTGGGGGTGGTACTTACCCAGGCACTCGCCCACTATACGCGCGGATTTCTTATGCGGCTTGTCCGGCATAATGCCGAGGTCCATCATACTATAGAGTATCCTGCGTTGCACGGGTTTAAGTCCGTCCTCCACGCGCGGTATTGCCCTGTCCATTATTACGTATTCGGAATAGGGCAACATAGAGTTATGCATTATGTCCTCAAGCGACTGCTCGAGATATTTAGTCTTATCCTCTAATTCTTTCTTAGCCATTTATCGCACCTATCCTATAATGTCCTTGAATGTATCTTGCTTATTGAAGTTAGCCTCTCTGAAGATATAATCCTTACGGCTCTTACTGTCGTCGCCCATCAGCATGGTAACCATCTGTTCCGCCTCTGCCGCGCTCTCGATATTGACGCGCATCAGCGTTCTGAACTCGGGCGACAGCGTCGTCTCCCACAGCTGTTCGGGATTCATCTCACCCAGTCCCTTATATCTTTGCAGATTATAGTTGCGGCTGACGTCCTTTAATATCTCCTGCAGCTCCACGTCGTCGTATGCGTAGCGGATGCCCGACTTATCTTCCACCTTATACAGCGGCGGCATACCTATATATACGTGTCCTTCAAGGATGAGCTCGCGCATATAGCGGAAGAAAAATGACAGCAGCAGCGCCCTTATATGCGCGCCATCTTGGTCGGCGTCCGCAAGTATTACTACTTTGTGGTATCTCAGCTTGGAAATATCGAAGTCTTTTCCGAATCCCGTTCCTAGGGCGTTTATCAACGTATTAAGCTCCTCGTTTTCCAGCACCTCGTTGATACGCTTTTTCTCCGCGTTCAGCGGCTTTCCTCTCAGCGGCAGAATAGCTTGGAATCTTCTATCCCTGCCCTGTTTCGCGCTGCCGCCTGCGGAGTCGCCCTCTACTATATACAGCTCGTTGAGCTCGGGCTTTTTACCCGTACAGCCCGACAGCTTGCCTATCAGCGCGCTGCCCGTCATGGAATTGAGCTTTCTTGCCACGTCCTTTGCCTTAGCGGCGTTCTCTCTCGCCTTGGCGGCAATAGCGGCTTTTTCGAATATTCCGTCTATTACGTCCCTTTTTGCGGCGTTAAGCGCGTCTCTGAGCACGTCGCACAGCGCGTTCTCCACCATAGGCTTAGCCTCGGGATTGCCCAGCTTGGTCTTAGTCTGACCTTCGAACTGAACGTTCTGCATCTTCACCGCCAGCACCGCGGTCATACCTTCTCTGAAGTCCTCGCCGAGGAAGTTGGGCTGCTTGTCCTTTATTATATTGCGGCTGCGTCCGAAGTCGTTGAGCACCTTAGTCAGCGCGCTCTTAAAGCCCGTCTCATGCGTACCGCCCTCGCTTGTCTGAATATTGTTGACGTAGCTGAAGGTATTTTCGTTGTAAGAATCGGTATGTTGCATCGCCAGCATCACTTGGAACTTGTCCGTCTTTTTCTCCACGTAGATGGGCTCTTTATATTTAGGCTGCTTGCCGTCGTTTAAGTAGGTTACGAAGTCGCTCAGACCACCTTTGTAGCAGAAGGAGTTGACGATATCGGGCATACCGCCCTCGAAGTGCTGCGTTACCGATATCTTCATACCGCCGTTGAGGAAGGCGAGCTCTCTAATATGTCTGGTGATTATATCTAAGGAGTACCTCTCGTTGCCGAAGACTCTGTCGTCGGGCATAAAAGTAACCTTAGTGCCCGTCTCCTTTCCGCGCGCGGGCTCGGACTTCAGCTGCGACTTGACCACGCCGCTGAGCACCTTGCCGTCCACCTCGGGCGAGTGGAATTCCATCGTATGCTTTTGACCTCCGCGCACGATTTCCACCTTAAGCCATCTGGAGAGCGCATTGGTTACCGACGCGCCCACGCCGTGCAATCCGCCCGAGAAGCTATAGTTGCCGTTGCCGAACTTACCGCCCGCATGCAGCGTGGTGAATACCAGCTCAACAGCAGGAATATGCTTCTTAGGGTGGATGTCAACGGGTATACCGCGTCCGTTATCCTTTACGCTGACGGAGTTATCGGGATATATCTCAATCTCGATAGAGTCGCCGTAACCGTTGGCGACCTCGTCTATTCCGTTATCGACTATCTCCCACAGTATGTGGTGCATACCCTTAGCTCCGGTAGTACCGATATACATACCGGGGCGAGTGCGCACCGCGTCCAATCCTTCGAGGACCTGTATATCTTTAGCCTCGTAACTTTGTTCCTTTCCCATAATTATTCAGCATCCTTTTCGCCGCCCGAGTGCGAGTCAAAGTAACGCAACACGTCGGCATACACTTCGTCTTTATTCAATTCGTTCACAAGCTCATGTCTTGCGCCGTTGTACAGCTTGATACTCACGTCCATCACGCCGTATTCCTTATATATATTATACAGCCTGTCTACGAGCTTACCGTTGCCGCCCACGGGATCGCAGTCTCCGCTGATTATCATTATCGGCAGATCCTTTCTCACCGCGGCCATCGACTCGGGCTTATACAGCTTGCCCAAGGCGGTGAACAGCGATTTATAGAAGCCTATGCACATCGTATAATTGCACATAGGATCGTTGTTGTATTCCTCTCTCTTTACGTCGTCGCGCGTAAGCCACGCGTTTTCCTTATTCTCCTTAAACTGCGCGTTATAGGGACCGAAGGACATATCCTTTATCATATTAGCGGGCTTATCGCTGCCGAACATCGAGCACTGCATCTTAGCTACTCCCCTGCCCAGCTTTACGTCGGCGGTATTTTTACATGCAGAGCCGCACAGCACTACTGCCTTAAGCTGCTCGCCCGCCTTTTGAATATAGCTCTGCGAAAGGAAAGAGCCGTAGCTGTGCCCGAATAGCATGAGCGGCAGATTATATTGCTCAACAGCCCATTTTCCTATTGCTATGGCGTCCTCCACCGTATCGCGGAAGCAATCGCCCTTAGGCACGATGCCCAGCTTGCCCTTAGCGGTCTTGCCGTGTCCGCGGTGGTCGTCTCCCACGACTATATAGCCGTGCGAGTTGAGGAAGAGCGCAAAGTCGTCATACCTTGCAATATGCTCCACCATGCCGTGCATTATCTGCACTATCGCCTTGGGACTCTCCACCTCGTCCCATATCGCCACGTTCAGCTCGTAATCGTTAAAGCCCTTAAATTCAATCTCTTTCATACAATATAACCTCCGCTTAGCCGCCGTCTTATGCGTTCTTAGTTGTATTTTTTATTGCCCGCAAGCGACTGTAATAACAGAGTCAGGAGCTGCCTGTCGGTATTGTCCAGACGGTTATACCACCCCAGCACCCGCTCTTCGTCCGTGCTCAGATTGCCATAGTCGCGACGCGCATCGGTAATACCGACGAGGTATTCCAGCGTTACTCCGTACAGCGACGACAGCGCGATGAGACCTGCAAGAGAAGGCTGCCGTACGCCCGTCTCCCACATAGAGTAAGCCTCGGGCGTAACCTTGAGCACCTTAGCTACGTCCGACTGCCTGAGATTATTCTCTATCCTCAACTGTTTAAGTCTCATTACGATAATGTGTTACCTTGCAACTACTTAATATAACAATTTGTTAATATATTATATTTATAATCTAACAAATTATTAATAATATCGATAATATAGTAACATATTGTTAATTATATGTCAAATAAATTTAATATATTGTTAATTTCGACACACAGCCAACAGAAAGCATATATGATATATTTAATTTCATGAATTAGTGATATTTGCCTAAGTATAACGAGGGGCACCGCTTAGGTCGGTCGGCGCGTCCTGATACTGCGCGAAGATATCTAAAGCGATATCTTCTAAAGGCAGCGTTACGGACGCCCTTCCTCCCGAAATACGACCAGTCGCGATACAAAAGCGACGATA
>CAMWNK010000020.1 GCA_947175555.1 uncultured Clostridia bacterium
CTACATCGGGCAACCTGAGCGAAACTAATGCAGGTACATCGTATAGTGCAAGCGCAACGTTTGCATACGATACGGCTTGCTACAACGCGCCCAACTTTGCAACTTCTCTTAACTGGGCAGTCAATAAGGCGGTAGTAGACACGAGCGCGATAGTATGGGGCTACGCGGATAAGGACGGCAACGAGCTTACCTATACCGAGCCGTTCGTCTATACTCGCGTGAGCGGCGCGGCAGTGGAGTACAGCGTAAGACTTATCAATGTGCCCGATGCGCTCAAGAATTGCATTACGCTCAGCGGCGACTATACTAAGAGCGAGGCAGGCACGCACCGCGCCCGCTACAGCGTAGATAACAGTAAATTCGATAGTAATAACTACGAGCAGTACGTAATGCCGAGCGGACTTAACGCTAACTTCGATTGGGTAATATCCGCGCGTACGATAGATACTCCCGTATATAACGGCAGTTGGACTGCGTTCGATGACGAAGTCCACGACTTTGCGGCAATGTTCGGCTTGCCCTCAGATTGGCAAGAGTACGTCAGTATGAGCATTACGCTCAACGGAGAAACGTATGCAGGCTTGACGGGCGATGACTTTGCGGACGTAGACGGCAAAGTATATAAGGGCTACAACGCAGGCGAGTATAAAGTAAACTTCGCACTTATCAACGGCGGCAACAACTTATTATTCCGCAGCAGACCTCAACAGGATATACCCGTGAGCGTAGCTAAGTACAAGTATACTGTAGAGGGCTGGACGGACAATGACGAGTATTCGCAAGTCATAGGCACTCTGCCTTCCTACTACGACTACCGCTACGTTGACGGCGACGGCAATATACTTACCACAAGCGATATGATGGCAGGCAGCTATTACTACCGCGAAGTATACGTTAAGGATAGATACGAGGAAAATGCAGAGGTAGACGGGGATAGCAGATACAGATTTATGATGTCCTTGCCTACAGGCACGGAAAAGACGCCCGTTGCAATACCTACTATTGATAGCAGCAAGACTGTATACTACAACGGCACCGAGCGCACGTTCAACGCCGATACGCTTAAGGAGCTGTTCGGGCTTGACGGTTTTAACTCCGACTATATGGAGATTGTCAGCGAGGTATCGGGCGCGACTGACGCAGGCGAGTATAAGATAAAGATACGCCTTACGAGCGGTCTGTACTGTTGGGACAACGGAGACGGCACGACCTCCACGGACGATATAGAGCTTACGCTGACGATAGCCAAGGCTCAGCTGCCTTCCGCGTGGACGAGCGGCGGAAGTCTTCCTACCATAGATATCCCTGAGGAGCTCGCAGGCTGTCTTAACAATAATGCTTTCACCTACACATATACGGACGAGGACGGCAACACGGTATCTGCGTCCGAGATGGTAGCGGGCAAGAAGTATAACGTAAAGGCAACGCTCAAGGAAGAGTATGCAGGCAACTTCGAGTTCGTAGACGCAAGCGGCAACGTCCTGCCCGACGCTACAGTGAGCACGTCGCACGAGTTCAATTACAGCGGCAAGGACGGCAATAATAACGGCAACGGTGTTACGGACAGCGATTGGTATAGGAGACTGCTTCTCGCGCTTACCATAGTTGTATCTGTGATGACGCTGATAATCTTCATAATAGTGCTGTTCTTTGCAGTGTTGATACGCAGGGTAAGGATAATAGGCGAGAATTATACTCTCGTCCCCAAGCAGCACAAGCGTAAAGATGAACATGACGAGTAAGAAAAATCATAACAAATAATATAAGGGACCTATTGTCGGTCCCTCAAATTATTTTGTTGCGCCGCTGTCTTTCTCGACTTGTCCACATTTAGCATTATTATGCGAGTAGTACAAGCTGTGATTATGCGTAATATCCCAAGATATTGCCTTAATAACGTTTTACAAGCTGATTGCTTTTCGTCATTTAGATGTAGTCAGCACAGCAGAAGTATACTTACCGCGAGCGGGTTTGACAATGAAAAGGTGAAACAGACTGACAGATTATAATTGTTTGGACTGACTGTCTGTAAGCCAATCAAGGCTCAACTTCAGCCTTCTTATGCTTTCCTCTTTGCCAAGCAATTCTGCTATTTCTGTCGCGCCGCCCGGGGTAACGGCAGCTGCCGTAATGGCAAGACGCACGGGCAGGAATACTTGACCGCTCTTTACAGAGCGAGTTTCGGCATAAGCGGAGAGAGCATTCTTAAGGGCTTCGTCCGTCCAGTCGCTTTGAGCCTCGAATATGGGTAAAACATCTTGCAGTATTTCCAGAGCAAGCGGAACGGTGATTTTCATCTTTTTATGCTCAAACATTGATACGTCGAATCTGTCAAAGTGGGCGAGGAAATTGATTTTATCGGGTATCTCCGACAGTATTTCCGTGCGAGGTATGAGCAGCTTGGACAGCTTGTCATAATCAAACATGCCCTTTATATCGCTGATTTCGTAATAGGGCAGAGCTACGGCGGTAAATTCTTCGGGCGTCATAGCCTTGATATATTCGCCGTTAAGCCAACGCATCTTGGGCTCGTCGAAGATAGAAGGCGACTTGCTCAGTCCGTCTACGCCGAACTGCTCTTTAAGCTGCGCCATGCTCAGCTTTTCCTCGTTGCCCTTAGGGCTCCAGCCGAGCAGAGCTATATAGTTGACTATAGCCTCAGGCAGATAGCCTTTAGCAAGGAAGTCCTCGAAGTTGGCGTCGCCGTATCTCTTGGACAGCTTGCGCTGAGCGTCCTTCATGATGGGCGGCAGATGAATATAAGTGGGGCGTTGCCACCCGAAAGCGTCGTACATGAGGTTGTACTTGGGGGTAGAGGATAGATACTCCATGCCTCTTATCACGTGCGTGATATTCATAAGGTGGTCGTCCACCACGTTGGCGAAGTTATAAGTCGGCATGCCGTCCGACTTGATTAAGATATTGTCTTCCATGTCGGCGTTGGGCACGGCAATATGTCCGTACACGAGGTCATCATATTCGCTCACGCCTTCTGTAGGGATATTCTGTCTTATTACGTAGGGCTCGCCTGCTTGCAGCTTGGCATCGATTTCTTCTTTGCTGAGTTTAAGGCAATGCTTGTCATACTTTTTTATGCCGCCGTCGCCTGTGAGAGTATCCAATCTGTCCTTGGTGCAGAAGCAATAATAAGCTCCGCCTATGTCGATAAGCTGCTTTGCGTATTCAAGGTATATATTCTTGCGCTCGCTCTGTACGTAAGGACCTACGCCGCCGTCTTTATCGGGACCTTCGTCATGTTCGATGCCCGCCTTTTCCAGCGTGCGGTATATTACGTCAACGGCACCCTCGACCAGTCTGCCTTGGTCGGTATCTTCTATGCGCAGTATAAATTTGCCGCCTGCCTTTTTAGCATATAGATAGGCGTACAGGCAGGTGCGCAGATTGCCTATGTGCATGAATCCCGTAGGGGAAGGCGCAAATCTCGTTCTCACCTCGTCCATTTACTCACCTCTGATATAAATCTAACTTATTTTAGCATAAAAATCGTTTTTTGCCTAATAAATATCGTGGTATAATCACATAAGAGATGTTGCGCTGTTTTGCGCGCTTGTAACAGTAAGAGCTTAGCGGCGTATAATAGATAAAGACGGTTTTATCCCGATAACGTCGGAGGTGGGTATGAAAGATTATTTTCAGTCGGCAGTAGACGACACGATGAGACTTATATCGTATAACAGCGTGCAGTCCTCGCCTTGCGCCCTATCGCCCTTTGGCGAGGGCGTTGGCAGATGCCTTGACGCATGGGCAGATATCGCCCTCTCGCTCGGCTTTGCCGTGCACAACGAGGATGGATATTACGTAACTGCGGATATAGGCGATGGCGAGACGTTCGGCATACTCGGGCACATGGACGTCGTTCCGCTCGGCGAGGGCTGGACGCATAATCCGCTCGGAGAGATAGACGGCGGGATAATTTACGGCAGAGGCATAATGGACGACAAGGGCCCTATGACTTTATGTCTGTATGCGGTCAAGGAATTGCTTGATATGGGACTTGAGCCCAAGTATCGCCTGCGCTTTATAGCAGGCGGCAACGAAGAAAGCGGCTGGCAGTGCATAGAGCGGTATAAGCAGGTGGATAAGATGCCTGATATCGGCTTTTCTCCCGATGCGGACTTCCCAGTAATCAACTGTGAAAAAGGACTTGTGCATTACAGTATCGTTATGGACGCGCCGAATGGGCTCATATCGCTGCGCGGCGGCGAGCGCGGCAACGTGGTCATGCCTTACTGCAAAGCAGTCGTATCCTTTCCCGTAAAAGACGTCGACGGAGTAACGGTGAGCCGCAACGGCGACTTGTATATCGTGGAGGCAAACGGTACGCCAGCCCATGCTTCTACGCCTGCTCAAGGCGATAATGCGTTATGGCACGTGCTCGGCGCTTTGGCAGAAAGCGCGGGCGGAGAGTATTGCAGTCTTAGGGACGCCTTGAGCAACGACAGCGGCGCGGGAGTCGGAATAGCAATGCAGGACGCGCTCAGCGGCGCGCTGACAGCCAATGTCGGCGTAGCGGATTGCAACGACGGCAAGCTCAGCCTAATACTCGATGTGCGTCATCCTATCAGCGTGAGCAAGGAAGATATAGCTAAGATGATATCGGCGCGCCTTAATGCAAAAGTAAGCATAGTCCACTATCACGATCCGCATTACGTGTCGGAGGAGAGCGAGCTCGTACAGGGGCTGCTCGGCGCATACAACGACGTAACAGGCAGTAACCTCAAGCCCATTGCAATAGGCGGCGGGACATACGCGCGCGCGTTAAAAGGCGGCGTGGCGTTCGGTCCCGGATTTCCCGACAAGCCGCTCACCATACATCAAAAAGACGAGCGGATATCGCTTGACGACTTTAGGGCGATGTATGAGATATACAGGGGAGCGATAAAGCGCGTTTGCTTTAGATAGGGCGTAATTTTGCCTCTCTTTTGCGCCGATATCGCGCGAGAGGGCAAAAAAGTACGATTAATTTACATAAATAAGCGATTTGCATAGTAAAAAGTCTTTACAAATCGCGCATTAATTAATATAATATTGTCCGTCAAGCACAGACAATAGCTAATTAAGGGGTTTCGCTTATGGGAAAATATAAGAAGTGTCCGCGTTGTGAACTTAATTGGATACCGGACGAAGACGAATATTGTGAGATATGTCTGGCAGAGCTTGCCGGTAAGATATTGGACGTAGATGATGAGGATGAACTTTGTCCCGTCTGCGGCGTCAATATACTCGAAGCGGGCGAGAAGATGTGCGCAGAGTGCAAGGCTAAGGCAGAGCTCAAGTCTAAAGATGAAGAAGAGAGCTATGAGGAAGAGCCCGAGCATAGCGAGGACGTAATAGAGGATTCTTTCGAGGAGATGCAGGAAGAGGAGCTGTACAATAACTTTGAGGAGTCTTTTGACGACAATGAGGACTTCGGCAACGAAGAGGACTTTGCAGACAGCAGCGAGCAGGAAGAAGATATAGACAGCGATTTCGATTACGACATAGATGCTGTCGAGGATATCGCCGACGACGAGGAAGATCAGGACGGCGACGAAGAATAAAATGTATCGTAATGGCGGGACGACGGTCCCGCTTTGCGTTATTGACGGTATATTGTTGCCGTAATGACAATGTACGCTTTTTTAATTGCGGCTTTTTAGATAGGTTGTATTTACATCGGCGCAATTTATATAGATTAGGCAGCGGACATTTTTTAGTAGGTATGAATAGGAATAAGAGGATATGCGAGTGCGTCGGCGCGGGGCTGTCGCTGATACAGTCCATAGCTTGGATAGCAACTTGTATCGCAGGCTTTACGCTTATCAAGATTAACGGCGTTATGGACAAGCCTACCGTAGCCATAGCAGAGTATAAGGCGATATGGATAACGATGGCGGTATGCGCCGTGGCGGCATTTGTATCCGGCTCGTTTCAGCTTTATCCCGCTCGTATGCGCGAAGGCGCAAGAGCGTGCAATAAGCGCATTGCTAACGTCGTCAGCGCGCTTGCCGCGCTCGCGGTAGGTCTCGTGTGCGCTGTCGAGAGCACTCGTATCGCCGCTATCGATGAAGGATATCGCCATACCTATACCGTTATGGCTGTAATAGCGCTACTGTCTATCGCTCCGTCGCTCGCGGCTGCGTTCATGAGCCTTGACGCCGATTAATAAAGCCGCTAGCATATGTACCCGTAGCTCAGTTGGATAGAGCACAAGCCTCCGACGCTTGGTGTCGATGGTTCAAATCCATTCGGGTACGCCATAATAGTTATCTCCCGTTTTCCGCATTGCAAGTTGGTACACGGGAGATTTTTTAATAGTTTATTTGATTTTTGCGATAAGGTAATAGGCAGAGCCCGCTCATGCGTAACCGTATTTTTTTCTGCCTGCTATCATGAAGGCTATCGTAACCGCTACCGCAAGCACTTCGGCAATGGCGACCGACATCCACACGCCGTTAAGTCCGAAGGCGATAGGCAGCGTCATTACCGTTATTATCTGGAATATAAGGGTACGCATAAGCGATATGGCGGCGGATACGATACCGTTGTTGAGCGCGGTAAAGAATGCCGAGCCGAATATATTGAAGCCGCACACCGCAAACATTGCCGCGGCTATCCTCAGTCCGTCTCTGGTCATGAGATATAGCTCATAGTCGTAACCTACAAACAGCTTAGACAGCGGCGATGCGAGCGACTCGGATGCCGCGGTCATCATTGCGGAAAACACGGCTATAATAATCAAGCTCTTTTTAAGCAGTCCCTTAAGCTCGTCCTTATTTTGCGCGCCGAAGTGATAGCTGATTACAGGCGAGCAGCCTGTGGAGTATCCGAGGAATATGGATACGAATATATATTGGATATATGCTATCGCGCTGTATGCTGCTACGCCGTTGTCGCCGGCTATCTTCATGAGCTGGAAATTGAATAGCATTGTTACCACCGACATCGAGATATTGGTCATGAACTCGGACGAGCCGTTGCCGCACGCCTTGATAATCGGCTTGATTTGCAGCTTGGTTGCCTTCAATCTGAGCAGCGAAGAATTGCGAATTGCAAAGTAAATTATAGGTCCGATGCCGCCTATTACCTGTCCAACGGCAGTCGCTGCTGCGGCTCCCGCCACTCCGAGATTGAGACCTACTATAAACGCCGCGTCCAATGCTATATTGGCAATGCCCGCAATTACTGTAAACATAAGTCCCAGCTTAGGCTTTTCCGCCGCTATGAAAAAGGCTTGGAATACGAATTGCAACATAAGCGCCGTCAGCGAGCATAGCAGAATGCGCGCGTAAGTTACGGCGTGAGTGAGAGTATCGCCCTTAGCTCCGAGAGCGGCGGCAAGAGGCTTGAGAACGGCTTGCCCCGCGGCAGAGAAGATAATACCCGCGCCGATAGTAACGTATACTATCATCGAAAAATAAGAGTTGGCCTTATCGCGGTCGCCTTCGCCGAGGGTTTTTGCAACCAAGGCGGCGCCGCCCGTGCCCATCATGAAGCCTATCGCGCCCAGTATCATTATGACGGGGAAGATGATATTGATTGCGGCAAGAGCCTCCTTGCCTGCAAAATTGGATACAAACAGTCCGTCCACTACGCTGTAAATGGAAGTGAACACAGTCATGATTATCGAGGGCAACGTAAACTTTAGCAGCTTTTTGTACCCGAAACTGTCAGATAATTTAATGCTTTCCTTAGCCATAATCGCTCCAAAAAAAATTCGTCCCTTTCAGGACGCTGCACAGTCGGCTTTACTTATTGCCTTCGCAGTTCCTCTTTCATAAGGTTGTTATAAATTTTCATAATGCGCACTAGCTCTTTGCAATCGCTCTCGTCCATCGCCTGCCACACGCGCTCTTCCGATTGCAGCAGGGAGACGACGTTGCGCTCTATGAAATCCTTGCCCTTAGCCGTAACGGTAATGCGCTTAGTACGCAGGTTGCTATCTTGCGCTTTCATTTCTATCAGTCCCTTGGCGGCGAATCTCAGACATGCCGAGTTGACCGTTTGCTTACTAATCATCAATTTTGCGCATAGATCTTTCTGAGAGTCGACGCCTTCGTTGATTAGGTACATTATCCAATAATCTGCATCGGACAGTCCGCATTGTTGCAAGTGCGCGGCAAATATCCGCTCTTGCTCGTTATATACGTCGCGGTATGCTTCAATGCTGCCGTAGTCTGTTCCGCACATCTTTGCTCTCCAAAAAATAGTATCATCTCGGATTGTACGATATCGGACTATTCCGAGTTGCATAGATATTCTATAATCATATATTTATTATGTCAAGCAATTTTACCGATAAAAAAGGCGAGTGCAGGGCAGAGTTTTATAAGTAGAAGCGCATTGTGTAATAATTGTAATATTTTTGACACATAAGAATTTTACAGTGCATAATTTTACCATAATATTCCATTTTTGAACATTGAATATATATATATTATCCTATATAATATAGTTAATCTATCGCTTGATAGCGAAAATAAGTTGTAAGGAGAAAAATTATGAGGAAGGCCTTTATTTGCCCTACTAAATACGTTCAGGGCGAAGACGAATTACTTAACTTGGGATATTTTATCGCCTCTTACGGCAAGTCTGCGCTGCTTATAGCGCATCAAGACGACGCTGCGCGAGTTGCGGACAAGCTGAAGGCTACGCAGGATAAGTTCGGCGTAACGATAGTCCAAAGCCCCTTTAAGGGCGAGTGCTCGCGTCAGGAAATAGAGCGTCTGCGCGGGGTAGGCAAGGACAACGGATGCGACTGTATCGTCGGACTGGGCGGCGGCAAGGCAATAGACACTGCAAAGTGCGTTGCAGAGGGCGACACTCCTTTGATTATAGTTCCTACTATTGCAGCTACCGACGCGCCTACATCTCACTCTGCGGTCGTATATACTCCCGACGGAGCTTTCGACGATTATTTCTATTTCAAGCGTTCTCCCAGCGTAGTTATGGTAGATACGTCCGTCATAGCGGCTGCGCCTACGCGCTTCCTCGTATCGGGCATGGGCGATGCGCTTTCTACTTATTTCGAAGCGCGCGCTACGGCGGCGTCATTCAGCAACGTCAATGCAGGCTTGCCTTGCGGCGCGAGGGATTCTTCTCAGCCCGACGGTCTCAAGCCCGGGCAATGCGCGTCCGCTAAGGGCACTATGGCGGCAATGGCTCTTGCTACGCTGTGCTATAAGACTTTGCTGTCCGACGGTCCAAAGGCTAAGGCGGCGTGCGATTGCAATATGGTAACTCCTGCGCTCGAGAACATTATCGAGACCAACATACTGCTATCCGGTCTCGGCTTTGAGAGCGGCGGACTTGCGGCGGCGCATGCTATCCACGACGGTCTTACGGTGCTTGCAGGCACGCATCACTCTTTCCACGGCGAGAAAGTTGCCTTCGGCACTATCTGCCAGCTCGTACTCGAGAATGCTCCCGACGAAGAGCTGTATGAAGTAATTGATTTCTGTCTCGAAGTAGGTCTGCCCGTATGCCTTAAGGATATCGGCGTAGACAGCATTTCCGACGCAGAACTTATGCAGGTTGCGGCTAAGTCCTGCATAGAAGAGGAGTCCATACACGCTATGCCTTTCCCTATAACCGTAGAGCAGGTGGCTGCGGCTATCATCACCGCCGACAAGATAGGCAGAGAGGCCAAGTACGGCTCCGACGACTGAGCTATACGGGGGATTGATTATGAAAAAGATTATGAATACTCCTCAATCTTACGTCATCGACATGTGCCACGGCATTGCCGCAGCGCATCCCGAGCTTGAGTTTGTGGAGAAGTTCAAGATTGTAAAAAAGAAAGATATTAATACGTCCAAGGTTACCTTGATATCGGGCGGCGGCTCGGGACACGAGCCTGCGCATGCGGGCTTTGTGGGCAGAGGTATGCTCGATGCGGCAGTGTGCGGCGACGTGTTCGCCTCTCCCTCGCAGGTGCAGATTTACAATGCGCTTAAGCTCACCGCATCCGATAAGGGCACGCTTATGATAGTCAAAAACTATTCGGGCGACTGCATGAACTTTAACGGCGCGGGAGCTGACGCGGCGGAAGACCTCGGCATAAAGATAGACACCGTCTTTGTCAATGACGACGTTGCGGTAACGGGCAGCAGTTATACCAACGACGATTACGTCGTAGGTCGCAGGGGCGTAGCGGGCACAATGTTCGTCCATAAGATTGCGGGAGCGGCCGCCGAGCAGGGTAAAGATTTGCCCGAGGTCAAGCGTCTTGCGCAGAAGGCTATCGATAACCTTGCCAGTATCGGCTTTGCGCTCTCGTCCTGTACTCCTCCTGCTAAGGGTACGCCTATTTTCTCCCTTGATGAGGATAAGATAGAGTTCGGCGTAGGTATCCACGGCGAGCCGGGTAAGAGTACGGATAATTATGCTACGGCAGACGAGCTTGCGTCCAAGATAGTCGCTCAGCTTGCCGACAATGCCGTAATCAAGCTGTCTCGCGGCGATGAGATTGCCGTGATAGTCAACGGCTTTGGCGCAACTCCGCTCAGCGAGCTGTATATTCTCAACAATTCCGTATCGCAGATTATTGCGGACAGAGGTTATAAGGTGCACAAGACTCTTGTGGGCAACTATATGACATCGCTCGATATGGCAGGCGCGTCCGTTACTTTCCTTAAGCTTGACGATGAGCTTAAGAGCTTGCTCGACTATCCCGTATCTACTCCCGCGCTTGTATGGGGCGGAGCTACGGACGCTGAGTCTGCGCTCGCTCTCGAGGCTATGCGCGCTATATCCAAGGCGCTCGGCGTAACTAAAGCAGATACTTCTAAGCCTGCTAAGGCTAACGTAGCCGCAACCGCCTCCGCAGCCGATGATAACGCGGTGTATAAGGTTAAAGGCGCTCCCAAGTACGGCAATACGCTCAATACCGCCGCTTTTGTCGAGGTTATTGACAAGATGGCGGATATCGTTATCGCTAACGAGGTCGCATTCTGCGACGCAGATAAGATGGGCGACGGCGACTTCGGCATGAGTATTGCCAAGGGCTTCCGTCAGCTCAAGCAGGATTGGGACAGTAGGAAAAAGGGCGATATAGGCGAGTTCTTGCTTAGCTGCTCCGAGATCATCAAGGAGTATTGCGGCGGCGCGTCTGGACCTATATGGGGCTCTGCGTTCAAGTACGCAGGTAAGGCGGCTTTAGGTAAGGAGAGCGTTACCCTTTCCGATATCGCGGCTATTATGCAGGCTGCAAATACCGGAGTATACGAGACAGGCAAGCGCAGCTTCGGCAAGGGCGCGGTAGTGGGCGATAAGACGCTTGTAGACGCGCTCAAGCCTTGCGCGGACGCGCTTGAGGCGGCGGCTAAAGCAGGCGAGAAACTTTCCGCAGGCGTTATCAAAGGCGCTAAGGCAGCAGTCGCAGGAGCCGACGCTACCAAGACGTTTGTGGCGGTGCTGGGCAGAGCGGGTACGGTAGGCGAGAAGTCTATCGGATATCCCGATGCAGGCGCGTACGGCTTGGGAGTGATATTCACGGGACTTGCCGAGTTTATCGTCTCTAAGATTAAATAATAGCAATAGCTCTATTTATATTAGACGCCCGATTGATGTCGGGCGTCTTTTATATTTCATTTAGGCAATGTGTTGCGCTATTATTTGCTTTATTTATCATGATTTAGCGACACCGCGCTTGTATCGCATAATACTTATTATATAGCTGTTTTATCTAAAACTAAACGCCGCAATCGCGACGCCTAATGTACATGTATTAGCATAATTGATGATCATTTTTTCAATTTGTAGCCGATATTTGTATTAATATTTTAATATTTATATCATTATATGTCAATATCTTATCGCGGAAATCGGCGAAAAACCATATATTTCCTCGCAATTTTTCCGCCGATGATCATCAATTATGCTAATTTATGTACATTTTTTCAGATTATATTTCGACACCGATATGCAATATCTGAGATAAACGGAACAATATCGCATTGTCCTTGGGTATACGCTTAGATAACTATAAATCGAGATAGTAGACGTGTATACGGAGTTATAGTGTCAGTTAAGAGATATAGATTAATATCAACGCTTAGCGCGGCAATAATTATTGTCGTACTACTTCTGTGCTTTTGTTTTGTTTCTTTTGATAATGCAATTGATGTATTTGCTTTTAATTCATCTACCATTGCAAGTGATGCAGTAGATGTCGGTGATATATTGCTTGAGGGCTATGCTGATCGCTCAGACGGAAAAGTATTTAATGAGGACGTCATGGCAGCATTATATGCAACACTTACAGGTGATTTGGCAAAAAATAGCATAAGCGATGTAAAAGAGCTTGATACTTTAACTTCTGTTGATTTACGTGATAAAAACGACGATAAAGACATAGTACTTACCTTAGATGGGTACAAATGGACAATAACCCACTTGACTAAAGATAGGTCCGGCAATGTAATAGTTACGTTATGGTTGGAAGAACATGTAGAGGTAGCACAATGGAACAAATGGGGTAGTCATACTCCTACATCTGATTATCCATCTACGCTGTATAGTACCAGTTTTATAAGGGCGAACTCTCTCAATAGCGGCGGTTGCGGATATGTGGCGACTAACGGCGCAACGACGCTCACAAAGATAGAACAGAGTGCGGAGCATAGATATGCAAGGCTCACGATGCCTTCTGTAGAAGGCTCTCTTACGGATTTTATTGTTACTCCTGCGGATGTAGAGTATCAAGAGACGGAAAATCAGAATGCAGGCGGCACGATAGGTGGACAGAACTACACCTTGCCCAACGATGCTTATGGCACTCCGAGTGGTACTATTAGATATGGCACAAATATGGATTTCTCCTCTAAAAAAGGTTATTCGGAATGGAAGGATGACTACATATGGCTACCTTCATTGACAGAAACAGGATATAGTTCAACGTATGTAGGATTATGGGGATTATCAGACAATCAGAGAGGTATCTCTACTGCTTATACTTGGCTACGCTCTGGCGATGCTACTAACTCCGGGCAAGCACTTGTTGCATATCCAGCAGGGACTCCAACGACTCATTTTATAGTAACTCAAAGTTTTTCTGTTCGTCCTGCTTTCCATTTGAATTTAACTGCTGCGGCGGAGCATAGTGGTAAACCTGCAGTTAATGAGCCTACAGACGCTACCATAGAGTATAAAGGGACTGCTCTCACATTGGATGACATTGCAGACGAGCAGAAGAAGTGGTTTAATGCCGATAAGATAAATATTACTTATGAAGAAGAGATAAAAGATGTCGGCACATATAAAGTTAAGGCAGAGATTAAGCCGGACCTCGCGGCAGAGGGAGTTTCTTTTGTGGGTTCACCCGACACCGGCGCAGGCGAGAGCAATACGGTGAGGTACTTTAACTTTACTGTAACTAAAAAGAAGATAGGAATAACCGCCACGTTAGATAGCGCGGGACTGCCGACGGTAACGCTCAAGAACGTAGGCGACGTATACACAGGCGACACTCCCGAGAACGGTCGCGCGCCGAGCTTTGGCTTTACGTATACCTCAAGCGGGGGAGTTACCTCGGACACATTGCCGACGGCGGTAGGCACATATACTGCAACAGCTAAAATTGCTAACGACTGTAATTACGAGATAGATACGGCAAGTAGTACGCTATCCGTAACATTCAAGATAGATAAAAAGTCTGTAGATAAGCCCGCCTTGTCGGGACAGGTAACCAAGCCGTATAGCGGAGTGGCGCAGAGCTTTACGCTGCAAGGGGTAACGGCGGACGTATCGCTTACGTTGCCCAGCGGCATGACTTATTCAGACGGCGCGCTTAGCACAACTAATGCAGGCACATATAAGATAGGTGTTGCTTTAGCGGATAACGGCGCAGCTACGCAGTGGGCGGACGGAACGAGCAATGCGTACGAGTTGACGGTAACTATAACTAAAAAGCCGCTCAATATCACGATAACCGCGCCATCGTCATGGAAAGTAGGTGAGACGCCAACTATAACTATAGTGGGCGACAGCTTGGCTGCGGACACAACAGAGCTGTATATCTACTATTGCAAGCACGGCTCGTCGGTAAAGTATGACGATATCAATAATAATAAGGTAATAGTAGGCAAGACGCGTACTATAGTAATGCCTGCCCTGGACCAAGGAGACTACTATATCGGAGTAGAGCTGTACGGCGATAGGCAGGGCAATAGCAATTACGAGATATTGGCTAGCGTAAAGACGCATGAGTTTAAGGTGCTGGGCAACGATATTACCTTCACTGACGCGGATATCAAGTGGCAGTATAATAACACGGCAGTAAGTAATCCCAATGCTACATTGACGCTGACGTACACTGGCAGTATATTCCGCTTTAGCATAGACGCAAGCGACCTTGCGAGCAAGGGCGTAAAGATAGACACTACCAAGGGCACTAACGGCTACAGCGGTGATATATCTGCTACCAATGCCAAGACGGGCGGCACGTATAGCGTTACCGTATATATCACGGAACTTGACAATACGTTTGCCGAGTTTGACGCCGTGTATACGCTCAAGTATAGCATAGATAAGGCTAAGTACGACTTATCTGGACTTACTTGGAACTATGACGACAGCAACCCGTTACAGTTTATAGCAGGCAAGGCGCAGGGCATAACGCTTACGGGCACTTTGCCGAGCGGCTTAACGGTAAGCTATGCAGGCAACGGCAATATACCCGTAGGCAGCTACACAACTACCGTGAGCTTCAACGTATCGGACGCGGTCAACTACTATATACCGATATCAAGCGACAGCAATACCTATATGGGTACGTTCACCTGGAGCAAGGCTTGGCGCATAGATAAGGCTACGATAACCTGCTCTTGGAAAGAGGACGACAGAGAGAACGCGGCTACATACAACCTGCCTATATTGCAGAGCGTGGGCGGACTGGACGTGGACAGCATGGTGTCGTATAGGTACTACGACTACACGGGCAACGTGCAAGGCGCGGAAATCAATCCCGTAGAGATAGATAAGAACAGCGAGCGCAGATATCTTGCCGTAGCTGAGCTTAAGAGCGAGTACACCGCCAACTACGTGCTTGACAGCAGCACAAGCAGCTACGCCTTCACAGTCGGTAAGAACAGATATCCCGTCAAGCTCAAGATGGACATAGACGGAATGCAGTTGCCGTACAGACCCGAGGGCTACACGCCCAACGTAACTATAGAGAGCGCAGGCGGCGTAAGCAAGGCTGATATTACGTTTACCTATTATAAGGACGGCGCAACGCAGGGCAGCACGAGCATACCCGTAGCGGTGGGCAAGTACAGAGTGCAAGCTACGCTTAGCAATGCGAGCGCGGAGAATAACTACCTTGACGGCGAGAGTGTATACTTTGACTTCGAGATAGTCAAGGCAGACATAGACGTAAGCGGACTTAAGTGGCAGTACACTCACGGAGACGTTACGGCTACTTATGACGCTACACTCAACAAGTGGCTGCTTGCGGACGGCACTGAGGCTAAGCCCTTCGTGTATGACGGCGCAGCTCACGTAATTGCTCTTATCGGCGCAGACGGTCTCAGCAATGCTACGGTATCTACATCGGGCAACCTGAGCGAAACTAATGCAGGTACATCGTATAGTGCAAGAGCGGCGTTTGCGTATGATACGGCTTGCTACAACGTACCCGACTTTGTAACTTCTCTTAACTGGGTAGTCAATAAGGCAGTAGTAGACACGGGCGCGATAGTATGGGGCTACGTGGATAAGGACGGCAATGAGCTGACTTATACACAGCCGTTTATCTACACTCGCGTAGGCGGCGCGGCAGTTGAGTACAGCGTAAGGCTTATAAATGTGCCCGATGCTCTCAAGAATTGCATTACGCTCAGCGGCGACTATGCCAAGAGCGAGGCAGGCACGCACCGCGCACGCTACAGTGTTGACGCAAGTAAATTTGATAGTAATAACTACGAGCAGTACGTAATGCCGAGCGGACTTAATGCTAACTTCGATTGGGTAATATCGGCGCGTACGATAGATACTCCCGTATACAACGGCAGTTGGAGCGCGTTCGACGACGAAGTCCACGACTTTGCGGCAATGTTCGGCTTGCCCTCAGATTGGCAGGAATACGTCAGCATAACGATTACGTTGAACGGAGCTACATATGCAGGCTTGAGCGGAGACGACTTTGCGGACGTAGACGGCAAGGCATACAAGGGCTACAATGCAGGCGAGTACAAAGTTAACTTCTCGCTTATCAACGGCGGTAACAATTTATTATTCCGCAGCAGACCTCAGCAGGACATACCCGTAAGCGTAGCTAAGTATAAGTATACTGTTGAGGGCTGGACGGACAATGATGAGTATTCGCAAGTTATCGGCACTATGCCTTCTTACTACGATTACCGCTACGTGGACGAAGATGGCAATATACTTACCACAAGTGATATGATGGCAGGCAGCTACTACTACCGCGAAGTGTACGTTAAAGATAAGTACGACGGCAATGCAGAGGTGGACGGGGATAGCAGATACAGATTTATGATGTCCTTGCCTACAGGCACGGAAAAGACGCCTGTTTCAATACCCACTATAGATAGTAGCAAGACTGTATACTACAACGGCACGGAGCGCACGCTCAACGCCGATACTATTGTAGAGTTGTTCGGTCTTGACGGCTTTAACTCCGACTATATGGAGATAGTGAGCGAGCTTGCAGGCGCGACTGACGCGGGCGAGTATAAGATAAAGATACGTCTTACCAGCGGTCTGTACGCTTGGGACAACGGCGACGGCACGACCTCTACGGACGATATAGAGCTTACGCTCACTATTGTCAAGGCTCAACTGCCTTCCGCGTGGAGCAATAGTGGCAGCCTTCCTACCATAGATATCCCCGACTCCTTAGCGGGCTGTCTTAACAATAACGCTTTTAACTACACATACACGGACGAGAACGGCAATACGGTATCTGCTTCCGAAATGGTAGCAGGCAAGAAGTATAACGTCAAGGCAACGCTCAAGGAAGAGTATGCAGGCAACTTCGAGTTTATAGACGCAAGCGGCAACGTCTTGCCCGACGCTACAGCGAGCACGTCTCACGAGTTCGATTACAGCGGCAACGGCGACAATAGCGGCAGCAGTGGCGGCGATAATAGTAACGGCGGCGGTAGCGGCAACGTGCCTGATAGTTATTACGACTGGTTTAAGGTGCACGTAATTACCGAGATAGTTGTTGCGGTAGTTATTATCTGCGTGTTCGTAATGTTTATAGCGTTGATGGTCAAGCTCAATAAAAAGAGCGATAAGCGCGGCGATAACAAGACTGATGACAATAAGTAAATTGTGATTATTATTGAATAATGATTGTGGGCTCTTGCGCGCTGAGATAATTAAAGCGTAATTAGCATTGCAGCATTAAGATATACGGATAAAAATTATAAGGGCAGTCGGATATCTCCGATTGCCCTTATATTATACATAGCGTAATATTATTTATTCTTACAGCTTCTTTTTAGCGGCGGCATTCTTCATTCTCTGCTCGCGGTTGAGTTCTATCTTGCGCAGCCTTATACTTACGGGCGTAACTTCTACAAGCTCGTCTTCTGCGATAAATTCAAGGCATTGCTCCAGCGATAACTGACGGGGAGGGGTGAGACGCAGCGCGTCCTCGCTGCCTGCCGCGCGGTTATTGGTGAGCTGCTTTTTCTTACATACATTCACGGTCATGTCTTCTTCGCGCGAGTTCTCGCCTACGATTTGTCCCGCATATACTTTTACGCCCGCTCCGATAAACAGAGTGGAACGCTCCTGCGCGTTGAACAGTCCGTACGCATTAGACACACCGTCCTCCCACGCGATAATGGAGCCGCGCGCTCTGTCGCGTATATCGCCTTTGTAGGGCGCGTAGCATTCAAAGGTATGCGTCATTACGCCGAATCCTCTCGTATCGGTAAGCATCTCGTTACGATAGCCTATCAGACAGCGGGAAGGTATGGTGAACTCCAGCTTAGTGCCGCCTCTGTCGTCGGGAATCATCTCTTTGAGGTCGCCCTTGCGCATTCCTACGCCGTTCATTACCACGCCGACGTATTCGGCAGGGACTTCTACGACCAGTCTTTCTATAGGTTCGCACTTGACGCCGTCGATTTCTTTCACGATTACTTCTGGTCTGCTTACTTGGAACTCATAGCCTTCGCGGCGCATTGTCTCAATCAGTACGGACAGGTGCAGCTCGCCTCTGCCGTATACCTTAAAGCAGTCCGCGCTGTCGGTCTCTTCGACTCTCATACTGACGTTGGTCTGGACCTCTTTGAACAGTCTCGAGCGCAGGTGTCTGCTGGTAACGTACTTGCCCTCTTTACCTGCAAAAGGCGAGTCGTTCACCATAAAGAGCATGGATAGCGTAGGCTCGTCTATCTTGACGAAGGGCAGAGGCTCGGGCATATTGTAAGAGCATACCGTATCGCCTATGCCCAAGGTCTCGGGACCGTTGACGGCAATTATGTCGCCTATGCTTGCGCTCTCTACTTCTACGCGCTTCAATCCTTCAAACTGATATAGCCTTACTATTCTCTCGGTAGTAACGCTGCCGTCTGTATGGCATACGGACGTAGGCTGTCCCACCTTGACGCAGCCGCGCTTGACGCGGGCAATGCCTATCTTGCCTACATAATCGTCATAGTCGAGGTTGCATATCAGCGCTTGCAAGCCGCCGCTTTCTTCGCCCTCGGGGCAGGGAATATCCTTGAGCACGGTGTCGAGCAGCGGGTCCATATTGTCGCCGTGCTCGTCTGCGCTCAGCGATGCCCAGCCTTGCTTTCCGCTGGCGTACACGGTGGTGAAGTCTATCTGGTCGTCGTTTGCGCCCAGCTCGATGAATAGGTCTATTACTTGATCCATTACCTTGTCGAGGTCGCCGCCGCGGTCTATCTTATTGATAGTAACTATTGCCTTTTTACCCAGTCCCAAAGCCTTTTTAAGGACGTAACGCGTCTGCGGCATACAGCCCTCGACCGCGTCGATTAGCAGTATTACGCCGTCCACCATCGAGAGTATGCGTTCTACCTCTCCGCCGAAGTCCGCGTGCCCCGGGGTATCGACGATATTTATCTTGACGCCTTTATAGTGCAGAGCGGTGCTTTTTGCAAGTATGGTTATGCCGCGCTCGCGCTCGAGGTCGCCGGAGTCCATTACGCGCTCGGCAACTACTTCGCCTGTGCGGAATATCTTGTTTTGCTTGAGCAGTTGGTCTACAAGCGTGGTCTTGCCGTGGTCTACGTGTGCTATTATTGCCACATTACGTATGTCAGTTCTTTTCATATATATACTTCCGTTAAAGTTTAATTACAATTGTACTATCTTGGCGTATGCCTTTTTGCCCGCTATCGTCATATAGCAGTATGTGCCGCTATAGCCTACCGAGCCGGGGTTGATAAGAGTTACGCCCTCTCTTTCCTCGATAAGCGCTACGTGCGTGTGCCCAAATAGCGCGTATCTGCACCCTGCCTTCTTGACGGTATCTATCAGCGGTTGCAGGTCGCACTTCACTGCGTGGCGGCTGCCGTGCGTGAGGTATAGCTCTACGCCCTCGATAACTATCGTCTTGTCGTCTCCGCCGCCGTCGTTATTGCCGTATACGTACACGGTTTTGCTTGGGTAGGACTTGACAAGGAAGTCGATATCGCTTAAGCCGTCCCCCAGATGAATTATATAATCGCACTCGTCCAGCACTCTCAAGAATCGCTCGCTCATCGGCATGCGCGAGTGCGAGTCGGACATTATGGCTATCGTCTTCATTATTTGCTTTCCGCGTTTTGCAATGACAGCTTTATACTCGCTTGCATCATGAGGCTCGATTTACAGCTTGTCCATAAGCTCGGCAAGCGCCCTGCCTCGGTGCGAAACGCTGTTTTTCTCCTCTTCGCTTGCTTGAGCAAAGGTCTTATTAAGGTCAAGAGAGTAGAATATCGGATCGTATCCGAATCCGCCTTGCCCGTAATATTCATCGCTTATCACTCCCTCGGCTGCGCCCTCTGCGGTTACTATATTGCCGTCGGGGTAGACGAGCGCAATCGCGCACTTAAAGCGCGCGCTCCTATTGCTGCCCTTGATGCCCGATAATTTGCTAAGTAGCAACTCGTTATTAGCCTTGCTGTCGCCGTGCTTGCCTGAGTATCTTGCAGAGTACACCCCCGGCTCTCCGCCCAGCGCGTCTACGCACAGACCGCTGTCGTCTGCAAGCGCGGGGATACCTGCAATATCTGCAATGGCACGCGCCTTAATAATGGCATTTTCTATAAATGTGCTGCCGTTTTCTTCTATTTCGACGTCGATTCCCTTATCTGCGAGGGAGTATATCCTATCGAATTTACCTGCAAGTATCTTGCTCAGCTCTTTTACTTTATGGGCGTTATTGGTGGCAAGTATTATCTCTTTCACTTTTTACCTCCCCGCTCCACGACGTCGTACTCTGCGTTGCATCTGTCGGTAATCGTTGAAGCAAACTCGTCGTAATATTGCGGCTTGATGTTGATTTGCTTTACCTGCCAAGCAGCTACCGCGTCTCCCGTCTTATCTTTGATTGCCGAGGCGTAATACATTATCATTATCGTCTTGCCCTCGTCCCTGCGCAATCTCACTATGCTATCGTAGGGTATGGAGGTAATGAATATTCCGAGGTTGATTTTTACGCCGCTGTCGGTGAGCGTATAGCCCGAGCAGAACACGAATGACGCTATCAGCGCGGTAAGCAGTGGCATGATTACGCATGCGGCGATGTCGAGCGGATAGTTGTGCGATTGCATATTGCTCACTCCCGCCAGTCGCAGTATGTTGACTGTCTCTGCGGCTGCAAGCGCGACGGCAGCCAAGGCGAAGAGTACATAATACCACTTCGACAATATGAATTTATACCGCTTTTTCATAGAGATTATTATATCAAAACACGCTTGGATTTACAAGCGCAATCGGGCTTAGACATCGCATATTGCATAAATTAATGTTGCGCTATCGATTATTTACGTGATCGGCGATTATTATAAGCTGCGCTTTAGAGAGCGTCGAGACTTGTTGCAGTAATATTTTAATGCGGTTGATTGATAGAGAGGCAGATACGTTTTTCGTCAAGTAAATTTTGATTACGAGCATATAGTCCTTAATTGTTGAAAAACTGCGCGCGATATATTATAATTAATGCGTATATAATTTTTTGGCGGAAATCGCTTGATTGGAGATAATAATGGTAAAATTGATTGACGAAGGTATTTATTGTTTTAACGGTCAGTTCCTTACTGCGCGCGAGCTTGTAGGCAAGGGCGTGGCGGAGATAGAGCTTACTGAGGCGTACAGGGGCACTATGGCTTATTCGATATTGTCTAAGCACAACGTAGGCGGCAAGACCGCAAAGGGCAGCCTTCTCAATATCAAGTTCGACGCAATGGCGTCGCACGACATTACCTACGTGGGCATTATTCAGAATGCCAAGGCAAGCGGGCTTGCGCGATTTCCGCTGCCTTACGTGCTCACCAACTGCCACAATTCGCTGTGCGCGGTAGGCGGTACAATCAACGAGGACGACCACGTATTCGGTCTGTCTGCGGCTAAGAGATACGGCGGCATATTCGTGCCTCCTCATCAGGCGGTAATACACACTTACATGCGCGAGTGCATGAGCGGCGGCGGCAAGATGATACTGGGCAGCGACTCGCATACGCGTTACGGCGCGCTGGGTACTATGGCTATAGGCGAGGGCGGTCCCGAGCTTGTAAAGCAGTTGCTCAATCGCACATACGATATCGCATATCCCGACGTGGTCGCGGTAAGACTTAGCGGCAAGCCCCGCAGAGGCGTAGGACCGCAAGACGTTGCGCTCGCAATCATAGGCGAGGTGTTCAAGTGCGGCTTTGTCAAGAACAAGGTTATGGAGTTCATAGGCGACGGTATAGCGTCGCTGCCTGTGGAGTATCGCAACGGCATAGACGTAATGACTACCGAGACTACTTGCCTTAGCAGCATATGGCGCACGGACGACGACTTGGTCAGGGATTATTACGCCGTACGCGGACGCCTTGACGATTATGCGCCCGTAGCTCCTGCTCCGCTTGCGTACTACGACGCCGCGATAGAGGTCGACCTCGGCGGTATAGAGCCCAAGATAGCTCTTCCTTTCCACCCCGCCAACGTCTACAACCTTAAGGACGTTATCGCTAATCCTTATGATATACTTTCCGCGGCTGAGAGCGAGGCAAACAAGCTGCTCGGCGGCAAGGGCGTCAAGCTGTCGCTCACCGATAAGATCTCGGGCGGCAAGGTCATGGTTGAGCAAGGAATAATTGCGGGCTGCGCCGGCGGCACGTACGACAATATAGTCGAAGCTGCGTCAATACTGCGCGGCGGCAGAGTGGGGGACGGCAAGTTTACGCTAAGCGTATATCCTTCCAGCACTCCCATATATTCGGACCTCATGCGTAAGGGCGTGCTTTCCGAACTCATCGCGGCGGGCGCGGTAGTCAAGACGGCTTTCTGCGGACCTTGTTTCGGCGCGGGAGACGTGCCCGCTAACGGCGCGCTCAGTATAAGACATACTACCCGCAACTTCGAGTCTCGCGAGGGTGCTAAGCCGGGGGCGGGACAGATAGCGGGCGTTGCGCTCATGGACAGCCGCAGCATTGCGGCTACGGCGGCGTGCGGCGGCGTGCTTACTGCCGCTACCGATATAGATTACGACGACAGCATCCCCACGTTCGATTACGACGCTCGCATATACGCAGGCAGAGTATATAACGGCTGGGACAAGCCCGAGGGTACGCCGCTCGAGTACGGTCCCAACATCAAGGACTGGCCCGACATGCCCGCGCTTGCGGATAACGTTGTAATTAAACTTGCCGCGGCGATATACGATCCCGTAACTACTACGGACGAGCTTATCCCTTCGGGCGAGACTTCGTCTTACCGCTCCAATCCGCTCGGACTTGCCGAATTTACGTTATCTCGCAAGGTGCCCGAATACGTGGGCAGAGCCAAGGCGATTGCCGCCGACGCAAAGATGTGCGAGGGCAATCTTACAGGCGAGTATGCCGAGGCATGGCGCATCGCGGGATTGGACGCAGTCAAGGGCAGCGTCAGCGTAAGCAGCGGAATATTTGCGGTTAAGCCAGGCGACGGCAGTGCGCGCGAGCAGGCTGCGAGCTGTCAGAGGGTACTGGGCGGCTCATGCAACATAGCGCGCGAGTATGCTACCAAGCGCTACCGCTCCAACCTTATCAACTGGGGTATGTTGCCCTTTGTATCCGACGACGATTTCCTTAGCGGGGACATCGTCATAGTAGTAGGAGTAAAGGACGCCGTTGCAAGCGGCGAGTCTATTCTGCCTGCAAAACTCGTGCGCGACGGCAAGGCGAGCGACATCACGCTTAAGCTCGACAAGCTCACCGACGAAGAAAAGCGCATCATATTGAGCGGCTGTCTTATCAACTATTACAGGGACGGAGAGTAGTTGGATAAGTCGCAAGCGCGCGCCGAGGTAAAGGCGAGACTTGCCGCCTTAAGCGCGTTAGATAAGAAGAGCGCGGATAAGGCTGTAGAGGTCGCTTGCGCGGATTATCTTATTGTGCGCGGATATAATAATGTATGTATATATAACGCTTTGCCCTCGGAGGTCGCAACGTTAGGCATTGTTACAAGGCTGCTTGATGCGGGTTGTAAAGTATGTATGCCTATAGTGCGCGGGGACGGTATGTCTCTTGTATATATCGATGCGGCAACTGAATATAGATGCGGCGCGTTCGGTATAGCAGAGCCTGTCGGCGAGAGCGTTAGGGCGGAAGACGCCGCGCTTGACGCCGTGGTTACTCCTATGCTTGCCTATACGGACGGCTTGGGCAGGATAGGCAAGGGCAAGGGATATTACGACAGATTCTTTGCGCGTATATCGGGCGCGGAAAAGATAGGTATTGCGTATTCCTTGCAGTATGTGTCTAACGTGGAGTTGGATATGCACGACGTGCCTATGGACTTGATAATAACGGAAAAAGGATTGAATAATTGAAGATAATAGGCGGCTCGTTAAAGGGCAGAAATATATATGCGCCGAGGGGCGAAGCGGTGCGTCCCACCGCGGACAAAGTGCGCGGCAGTATATTCGACACGTTGCAGACTGTGATAGGCGGCGCTCGCTTTCTTGACCTATTTGCAGGCAGCGGCGCGGTAGGTATCGAGGCATACAGCAGGGGCGCGGACGAGGTAGTGTTCTGCGAGCGTTCTACCGATGCGCTTAGCTATCTTAAGCGCAACGTATCGCTTTTAGGCGACAAAGCCAAGATTTATGCAGGCGACAGCATAGCGTCTATCGGGCGATTGCGCGGCCGGTTTGATATAATCTTCTGCGATCCGCCCTATGCAGACGACTGTCTTGCTCAGGTATGCTCGGCAATCGATGCTCACGGCGCGCTTAAAGACGACGGAGTGATAATATACGAGCGCTCCTCGCTCAGCCCTGTGCCTGCGCCCGACGGTTATAGAATAATCAAGAGCAGACGCTACGGCGCGGCTACGCTCGATTATCTTGTCAAGGGCGGCAGTATATGTGTGTTCGCAGGCTCGTTCGATCCCTTTACGCGCGGACATCTCGAAGTAGTCAAAAGGGCGAGGGAGATTTACGAGCAGGTGGTTGTACTTATCGCCGTCAATGATTGCAAGCCTTATCGCGCGTCGCTTGAGCAGCGCAAGCAAGTCGTAGACGCCGCTATTGCAGGTATGGACGGGGTGGAGTGCGATATATGCGACGGCTATGTCTATAAGTATTGTAATCGCAGAGGCATTACCAATCTTGTTCGCGGCGTGCGCAATGCTATTGACGACGCCTACGAGCGGGATATGGCGGCTTATAATAAGTCCAAGGGCGGCTTGGACACGCAGTTTATAGAGTGCGACTTGGCGGATATCAGCTCCACCGCCTTGCTCGCAGGGCTTAGCCGCGGCGAGGATATTTCCGATATGTGCGCGGCTGATACGGAGCAATTGATTCGTAATATATACGGCAGGAGGTAGTTATGACCGAGTTGGACAGAATGTTGGATATGCTTGAGGAAGCTATCCGTTCGGGTAAGAAAACGATGTTTTCGTCCGACAATCTCCGTCTTGTTGACGAGTTTAAGTGTCTTGAGTATATCAATCAGATACGCAATCTGTTGCCCTCGGCACTGTCAGAGGCGCGAGTGGTAATGCAGGATAGGAACGGGATAATCGACAAGGCTCATCAGACGGCGGAGGAGATAATCGCAGGCGCTCAGGCTCAAGCTCAGCGTCTTGTCGACGAGAACGCCATTATCGAAGAAGCTACGCGCAGAGGTCAACAAGTGTACGACGAGGCTGTCGCATACGCCAATAATATGATTAACGACGTGTACCGCTTTGTAGCGACTATGACGGATGACGCGTATGCGTCGGTCAATAAGGCAGTGCAGGCTATTGCCGATACCCGCCGTAACTTAGATAATAAGATGCGCGGCGGACCGCAGGGGCTATGACGTCTAAAAGAGACTTGATAAAGCGTAGAGATAAGGATTTCATAATACTCAATATTACGGATATCCAGTTCAACGACACGCTCGATAAGTTCGACGGCAAGAAGCTTGCCTCAGATACTATCCGCACTCTCGTAGAGCGTACTAATCCCGATTTAATAACGGTATCGGGCGATTTTATATGGGGCAGGTTTGTAAGAGATTCTCTTAGGTATTTCTGTATGCTTATAGAGCAGTTCCGTATCCCGTGGGCGCCTGTTATCGGCAATCACGACTGCGAGGGCAATATGAGCAAGAAGGAGATTGCCACGTGTCTCAAGGATTGGTGCGAGTATTGCCTTTTTGACGAGGGCCCCAAGGATATCGCAGGCATTGGCAACTATTATATCAATATTAGGGACTGTGCCGATGATGGGAAGATTATTCACACCTTATTTTTTATGGATACGGGCGGCAAGCGCGAGTATACGCTCAAGAATGAGGACGGAGAGTACAAGCGCGGAGGTTACGACCATCTCAAGTATTCGCAGATTAAGTGGTATCTTAGCTGCCTTAATTCTATTAAGGACAGTAGCGGAGGCGTAATGCCGCAATCCACTGCAATATTGCATATCCCTCCTATACAATATAAATATGCTTGGAAGGAGTGGAAGGAGAGCGGTTGCAATCCGACGCTCGGCTTTGGCTTCAATAATGAGGAGTGTTGCACTCCTCTTGAGGACAACGGCTTTTTCGACGCGGTTAAGTATGCCGGCAGTACGCGCGATATAATTGCGGGGCATGACCATGTCAACTGTTCGTCGATACTGTATGACGGCGTGCGCTTGACCTATGCGCTCAAGACGGGCGATAGGTGCTACTGGAAGGATAATATGAACGGCGGCACCGTAATTACCGTCGATAGCCAAGGCAAGACGCAGGTAAGACATGAGTTTGTAAAGAGCGGCAAGGAAGGCTCGTCTTTAATAAGTAAATTGATTTAGTATATGCCGCTGTTTTATAATGTAGCGTGCGGTCTAAGAGCGTCTATATATTAATTGACGTGAGTTTATACTCGTTTTATTAGAGATTATTGCATTAATGCGGTATCTATTCAATAATGAGTTCGTTAATTCTTAAGCATTTATTGTATGTGATTCAGCTTAATTAATAGCTATTAATTTGTACATGTATTAGTATAATTGATGATCACGGGCAGAAAAATTGCGAGGAAATAA
>CAMWNK010000021.1 GCA_947175555.1 uncultured Clostridia bacterium
GGCAGGAGAAGGCGGAGTCGGCAATTTCGATGGCAGTAAGTACGTGAGTAAAAAGTTGTATTTGATTACAATAATCGCGGTAGGCGGATTGCTGATTGCGTGCGTGATAATGGCAGCCGCAATTATAAGAGGCAATAGAAAGACTCGCGAGTATCTGCGCACTATAGCAGGTCTTAGACAAGGCTTAGATAGTCAAGAGCAAGACAGCTCGCTAGATACTCACAGTAGCGATGACGACGCATGACGCCCTGTCGCGTCGGCGTTAGCCGCTCGTAAGTTTAACAAACATAGTAATTTAGGAAGACTGATCAAGATTATTTTTTAGATTGATTTGCACATCGGCGCGCTCTGATAAGACTTATTAGGGCGCGTATTAATACATTATTATTTGCGGTTTATTGATTACGATTTTCAAGACTAAGCGCCGGTTTGATAGCCCGATTTTGCAATGTTTTCAGTCTTAAACAGAGCAACTTTTTAACGTATTTTTATAATAAATAGTTTTAGATTATCATGTTTATGTCGATAATTTAACGCGCCGAAAGTCTTATTTTTATACGTTTGTTAGTTTGTATAGCAAAAAATTGTATTAATCGGTATGTCGTAAACATTCGTAAAATATAAGATTTCAGCATAAAATGTCGGCATTTTCCCATTGCGAGCGTCAGTATGGCTATTTGCGAAAAAAACGCTTGCAAATAGCCGTTATATTTATTATTATATATTTAATATATTTTGGAGTATCATAATGAAGACTCGAAGCCGATTGATTTTAACTATCGCGATATGTCTTACGCTCGTATCTTTAATTGCCGTGTTTGCCGCGTGCGGAAAAGATTCTTTGGTCTCGGGCGGAGACTTTGAATTTGCGGAATTTGCTTCCTCTCCTTGGACGCTGTCCGAGGACGCGAGCAGCAACGTTACCGTCGTTACCAACGGCAACGACGACGCAACCGTCAACAACGGCAGCGCGCACAGTATCAGACTTACGGCAAGTTCGTCTTGGAACTATATTTATCAGAAAGTAAGACTTACCTCGGGCAAGTATTATAAGTTGTCTGCGAGGATTAAGATAGATACGCTTACGCCCGGCGGCACGACAGACGATCAAGTCGGTTTTGTAATAGGATTTCTCGAGGGTAAGAATTTCTCGGGTCTCAACGTCATTGACAATAAGCAGATCAGAGAGCAGTGGGGCAACCCCTCCGGCAATAGGTGGGTGGAGTGCTATGTCTATTTCAAAAGCACCGCAAGCACGGAGTTTACCTTATACGCAGGTATAGGCAACGCAAGCGAGACGGCGAGCGGCACGGTGTACTTCGATGACGTAGCAATTACCGAGCAATCTTCTTCCGTAGCAGACGAAGCTCTGTATATCGGTATGCTCAAGGACGGCAATACCTATTCCTTAGCGGGCGCGGCTTCTTACGTATACGTAGTGTTGCTTGCTTTATTTACGATAGTTGTCGCTTATGCGGCTGTACTTGCGATACGCTATGCGCTCAAGCGCGATGCGGCGGCTCCGCTCTATTCCGAGACAACTGCCGACGCAGAGGGAGAGGACAAGCCCGTTGCTCAAGCCAGCGAAGGCAAGAGAAGCGTAAAGAGCATATTCACTTCGCCTCTTGCGCTTTTCACTTACGCTATGGCGTCAGCGCTGTTAATTCGCTTTATAGTGGTAGTAACTACATTCGGCTTCGGTAAGATTACTCAAGACTATTACAATCTTTTCACTGCTGTCAACGCAGGCGGTTGGAAGTCTGCTTATACGGCAATGCCAGGCGTGCCTTCCATGTCGGCGTATGTGATGTGGCTGTTTGCTAAGCTGGCGTCGTTGCTTGGCATCGAGGGCGGTTCAATGGCTATGGGCATCACGATGAGAGTGCCCACGGTGCTTGCAGACATTATCGTATGTTACTTTATATTCACGATTGCAGAAAAGTATTGCACGCCTCGCGTCGCAGCATGCTACGCAATGGTGTATGCGCTTATACCAGTATTTTTTACGTTCAGTTCCGTATACGGTTCCTATCTCACGCTTGCAATGCCTTTCATTGTCGCAATGGTAGCAGTTATTCTTAACGACGGCAAGTGGAGCGGCGTCATAGCAGGCGTCTTGTATACTGTTGCTTTGACGTTCAGCAACTGGGTGTTGCTGTTGCTTCCTTTGATAGCGTTGTATCAGATTGCGCTTATTATCAAGGACAAGCGCAACATTTTGCCTATCGTCATTCAGATAGTGCTGTGCTTCTTCGCCGTATATTTGATTTCCTTGCCGATGACCTTGGCGGAAATCAGGAATAAGAACGCATTCTACGTATTCAAGCAGATGTACGTATATTTCAAGCAATACGCTTTCATGTCCAACGACGCGTTCAATATGTACGCTATGTTCGGTCAGGGCAACAAGGGTATTACCAATAAGGGACTTGAGGTATGCACGTGGCTGTTCGTGATAGCTATGGCTGCGGTAATGTTTGTCAATTACTTTGCCAACGGTAAGAACAGATTGGATACCGTATTGCTTTCGGCAGTGTCTGTAATAGCGTTCGCAGCGCTGGGTACGGGCATCACTCCCGAGGTCATGACACTGGGGTTGTTGTTGCTGTTTATATATATCATACTCGTGCCCGACGTAAGGCTGTTTGCAGTGTTCGGTACGCTGTCGCTCACTCACTTCCTCAATATTGCGCAGCTTGCGGCAAGGTCGGGATATATCACGTCGGATACGGATATGGAGTATCTTATGTTCCCCGCGCTTTCGCCCTTTGTGATAATATTCAGTATAGTTACGGTAGTAGCGGCTTTCGCGCTTATATATATTGCAATAGATATCTGCTATTACAACAGAGAGTATCCGCTCACTCCTTTGCGTCGCACGCTCAAGGATCAGCTCGTTGCAGATGCAAAGTTCACTTGGGTTAAGGATCTTATCGAGAAGAGAAAGAACAATAAGGTCGGCAACTGATGCTTGCCAAAGTTAAGTGTTATACGCTTGAAGGGCTCAAGGGGCTTCAAGTAGATATCGAGACGGACGTCAATAGCGGACTTCCTTCTTACGAGACCGTCGGCTTGCCCGACACGGCAGTCAAGGAGTCGCGCGAGCGCGTCCGCGCAGCTATAAAACATAGCGGATTCAGCTACCCGACCAAGCGCATTACAGTCAACTTAGCGCCCGCAGACAGCAAGAAAGAGGGCTCTTTGTTCGACTTGGCAATAGCTGTAAGCATACTTGCGGCAAGCGAGCAGTTGCCCTATTGCAGTTATAAAGATATTGTCTTTATAGGCGAGTTGTCGCTGGATGGCAGCTTGCGTAAAGTAAGCGGACTTATGCCGATAATGATATCCGCGATGCAGGACGGCAATAAGGTGTTCGTTATCCCCAAAGATAACGAGCGCGAGGCGTCGTACGTATCGGGCGCGCAGGTTTATCCCATGCAATCACTTGCTCAGGTATGTGCTTTTGTCGCGAATAAAGATAAGTTTTCTCCTATTGAGACGCGCGCTTTCGTGCCGTCGGCTGCGGTCAATAAGTATAACGTAGATTTCAGCGAAGTACGCGGACAGTATGTAGCAAGACGCGCTATAGAGATAGCTGTCGCGGGCGGACACAATATATTGATGATTGGCTCTCCGGGTGCGGGCAAGACTCTTATGGCAAAATGCGTGCCTACAATCATGCCCGATATGACTTTTGAAGAGGCCATTGAGGTAACCAAGATACACTCTGTAGCGGGCGTATTGGACAGCGGCGTAGGCATAGTGTCGTGCAGACCGTTCCGCACGCCGCATCATACTGCTACCGTACCCGCGCTTACGGGCGGAGGAGTAGGAGCTAAGCCGGGAGAGGTCTCTTTGGCGCATAACGGCGTCTTATTCTTGGACGAAATGCCCGAGTATCAACGCCGCACTCTCGAGACGCTCAGGCAGCCTATGGAAGACGGTTGCGTTACCGTATCGAGGGCTAAGTTGACGGCGGAGTATCCTGCTAAATTCATGCTTGTTGCAAGCATGAATCCTTGTCCTTGCGGCAATCTCGGCAGTAAGAGACAGCAATGCAGATGTTCGCCTGCGGAGATAAGACGCTATGTCAATAAGCTGTCTGGACCGTTGCTTGACAGGATTGATATACATATTGAGGTAGACGGTATTGATTACGACGAGCTGCGCGGCGGCGATAAACCTGAGAGCAGCGCAGATATCAAGGCAAGGGTGGAGAAAGCCCGCGCGATGCAGCGTAAGAGATACGAGGGCAGCGGTATATACGTCAACGCACGCATGAGCAACGCGCAGATCAACAAGCATTGCGCGCTTACTCCCGAGTGTGAGAAGGTGTTGCGGGTAGCATACGACAGACTTAATCTGACGATAAGAGCAAGCATGAGGGTGCTCAAGGTAGCAAGGACTATCGCAGACCTTGCAGGCTCAGAGGATATCAAGCCTGCTCACATAGCCGAGGCGATACAGTATCGCTCGCTTGACAGGAAGTATTGGGATTGATGTTCAGCGCAAAGAGGAAGGCTTATATAGTCGCCAGTTGCGAGCAGTCTTTCAAAAGGCGCGCGCTTGCAGCGCAAGACGTATTATCGCTATACGGCGATAATATATCTAAGGCAGACGCGATAGTAGAGCGCGTGGATAAGATAGGCGGATATATAGTTACCTACGACGACAGCGAGTATCCCGATGCTTTGCGCAATATATACGCGCCTCCGCCGGTGCTGTATGCTAAGGGCGATATCTCGCTTCTTAAGAGCGAGAGTATTGCGGTGGTGGGTTCGCGCCGTCCTACAAGATACGGTAGGGACGTGACGACTAAGTTTGCTAGGGCGCTTGCCGTCAATGGATTGACCGTTGTCAGCGGTTTGGCGCGCGGTATAGACACTATTGCGCATACCGTAACTTTGGAAAACGGCGGGAAGACAATAGCCGTGATTGCTAACGGTCTTGATAGAGTCTATCCGCCCGAGAACGAGCGTCTTATGCGCGAGATTGAGGATAAGGGACTTGTGATATCCGAGTATCCTCCCGCGACGCTTCCGCTCGGCTTTCGCTTTCCCGAGCGCAATAGGATAATCAGCGGACTTGCGCGCGGAGTATTGGTTACCGAGGCGGGTAGAAACAGCGGCTCTTTGATTACCGCAGATTATGCTTTGGAACAGGGCAAGGAACTCTTCTTGGTCCCCGGCAGTATCTTTTCTCCGATGAGCGAGGGGTGTAACGAGCGGCTTAAAGAGTGCGGCACACCTGTTACGGATATCGGCGATTTGATATCGGGAAGTACCGCATGCGAGACTAAAGCAAAGCTCGCGGTGCAACTCAGCTTTGAGCAACAGAGCATACTGGATATGCTTAAAGACGGCGAAATGCACTTTACACAGTTGATTGATAAGTGTAATATAAAGACTGACGAGCTCACTGTGCTGTTGTCGGAAATGGAATTATACGGTTTGATAGAGAGGACGAGCGGCAATTATTACTGTATTGCCAACGGATAAATTGGAGAATATATGGATTTAGTTATAGTAGAATCACCCCATAAGGCTAAGACGATAGCCAAGTATCTCGGAAGGGATTACCAGGTGCTTGCGTCGGGCGGACACGTGAGAGACTTGCCCGAGCACAGCATGGGCGTCGATATCGAGCACGGATTTAAGCCCGAGTACGTCATCAGCGACGGAAAGCAGGCGACTATAGATACTCTCGGCAAGGCGATAGCCAAGGCCGACAGAGTCTATCTCGCTACCGACCCTGACCGCGAAGGCGAAGCTATATCTTGGCATCTTGCGCAGGTGTTCAACCTGCCAGAGGACGATATAAGGATAGAGTTTAACGAGATATCCAAGAGGGCGGTACTCAATGCGCTCAAGCGTCCCAGACACATCAACGACAATCTCGTAGACGCGCAGCAGGCGCGCAGAGTATTGGACAGATTGGTCGGTTACAAGCTCTCGCCCATCTTGTCAAGGAAGATCAAGAGCGGCTTATCCGCAGGCAGAGTGCAGTCCGTATCGCTCAAGATGATTGTGGACAGAGAGCGCGAAATCCGCGACTTTAAGCCCGAGGAGTATTGGAATATATTCGCAATGCTTAACAAGGGCGGCGAAAGCGTCATTCATAAATGCGAGTTTTACGATATCGACGGTAAGAAGACTAAAGTAGATAATAAGGAGCTTGCAGATAGTATCGTCGCAGGCAGTAAGGCTGGCGAGTGGAGTGTAGAGAGCGTCAAGAGAGATACGTCTATCAATCGTCCCGCGCCTCCGTTCACTACGTCTACTATGCAACAGGACGGAGCGTCCAAGCTCGGACTTACTCCTCCCAAGATTATGCAGATTGCTCAGCAGCTGTACGAGGGCGTGGATATCCCCGGCATGGGGCACACCGCGCTTGTAACGTACATCCGTACCGACAGTGTGAGGGTGTCAGATGACGCACAGCGTGAAGCCATCGCTCACATCAAGAGCGTTTACGGCGACGCCTACGCGCCCGATAAGCCCAACTTCTACAAGAGTAAGAGCGGCTCGCAAGACGCCCACGAAGCTATACGTCCCATATCATTAGAAGCCGATCCCGAGGCTCTCAAGGATAAGCTCGAGCGCAACGTCTATAAGTTGTATAAGCTAATATACGACCGTTTCGTCGCAAGCCAGATGGCTCCCGCGCAGTACGACACGCTCAACGTGCGAGTGGTATCGCACAGCGATAAGGAATACGGATATTTGCTCAAGGGCAGGACGCTCAAGTTTATGGGCTGGCGCGCAGCGTATACTCCGGTCGGTGCGGATAAGGAAGAGAAGGATGCTAAGACGCTGCCCGATATCTCGGAGGGTGAGCGCTTTACTCTCAAGGAGATGAAGGCGGAGCAGAAGTTCACCACGCCTCCCGCTCGCTATACCGACGCCACTTTGGTTAAAGGTATGGAAGACAACGGTATAGGCAGACCGAGTACGTACGCCGCTACCATTACCGTGCTGTCTAAGCGCGCTTATATCGATAAGGACGGCAAGTCTATAGTTCCTACCAATTTGGGTGAGACGGTATGCGATATGCTTGTCAAGTATTTCCCCAATATTATGGATATCAAGTTTACTTCGGATATGGAGCTCGATCTCGATAAGATAGAAGAGGGCGGAGTGCAGTGGCAGAAGATATTGCAAGACTTCTATCCCGACTTTAGCGACAAGTGTCATTCGGCATATTCGGACTCCGTTAAGATGAAGCCTAAGGCGGAAGAGAGCGACGAGATATGCGAAAAGTGCGGCGCAAGGATGGTAATCAGGGAGAGCAAGTTCGGAAAGTTCTTGGCATGTCCCAACTATCCTGCTTGTAAGTTTACTAAGCCGTACGGCGGATACGCCGCAATATGTCCCAAGTGCGGCAAGGGAATATTGCGCAAGATATCCAAGAAAGGTAAAGTATTTTACTCATGTTCGGGATATCCCGACTGCGACTTTATATCGTGGGATTTGCCTGCGCCGCATTTCTGTCCTCAATGCAATTCTACAATGAGGATATCGGGCAGCGGCGAAAAGCGTAAGTACGTATGCGTTGACAAAAATTGCGGATATTCAGAGCCCGCGCCCGAAAAGGATACTTCGCAAGAGAGTGAAGAATGAGGATTAAGGTAATAGGCGGCGGACTTGCAGGCTGCGAGGCGGCTTACAGGCTCGCTTCAGACGGCTATGACGTCGCTTTGTACGAGATGCGCGGCAAGGTCAATACGCCGTGTCATTCTACCGACTCCCTTGCCGAGCTTGTGTGCAGCAACAGCTTAAAGTCGGTGTCCGACGACACTGCGTCGGGTATGCTCAAAAAAGAGCTTGAGATGCTCGGCAGCATGATGTTGCAATGTGCTTATGAGACGGCTGTGCCGGCAGGCGGAGCGCTTGCGGTAGATAGGATTGCGTTCAGCCGCGCGGTAGAAGAGCGTATCGGCTCTATGAGCAATATAGAGATAATAAGGCAAGAGGTCAAGGAGATAGACTTTACCGAGCCTACTATTATCGCTACGGGACCGTTGACATCCGCCGCGCTGCATGAGGATATGAGCTTACGATTCGGTTGCGCGCTGCATTTTTACGATGCGGTGGCTCCCATAGTGGACGCGGCGAGCATTGACTACGACAAGGCTTATTTCGGCGCAAGATACGACAGGGGAGATGCGGACTATCTCAACTGTCCCATGAATAAGGAAGAATACTTGCAATTCTACCGTGCGCTTATAGGAGCTGATAGAGTAAAGCTGCACTCTTTTGAGAGTGATGAGATATTCGAGGGCTGTATGCCTGTAGAGGTCATGGCGTCAAGGGGCGAAGATACGCTTAGGTTCGGACCGCTGCGTCCGGTTGGATTGCGTACCCCCGACGGAGGCAAGCCTTATGCTGTGGTACAGTTGCGTAAAGAGAATCTTGCGGGCGATGCCTATAATATAGTGGGATTTCAGACAAATCTCACATTTGGGGAGCAGAAGAGAGTATTCGGCATGATTCCCGCGCTAAAGGACGCGGAGTATCTGAGATACGGCGTAATGCACCGCAATACATATATCAACGCGCCCGATGTGCTTGCAAGCGACTTTTCGCTTAAAGAGGCTCCGCTTGTATTTGTTGTAGGACAGCTCAGCGGAGTAGAGGGATACGTTGAGAGCATAGCGTCGGGACTGATTGGCGCGATTAATATGTCTGCTAAGTTATCGGGCAGGAGCGCCGTTGTACCGCCGCCCACTACGATAACGGGCGCACTGTGCAATCACGTGTCTACAAGAAGCGGCAACTACCAGCCCATGAACGCGAATTTCGGTATTTTACCTCCGCTTGCGGACAAGGTAAGAGATAAAAAAGAAAGGAAAAGGGCATATACCTTGCGCGGTATAGCGGACTTATCCGCTTGCTTAAAGGATATGAACCTATAAGGAGTATAATATGGAATTTAGGGGTACTACTATCTGCGCGGTAAGGCGCGGCGGCAAGATAGCCGTTGCAGGCGACGGACAGGTAACGCTAAGCGAAAGCGTAATATTTAAGTCAAACGCCAAGAAAGTAAAACGCATCTACGACGACAAGGTTGTGATAGGCTTTGCAGGCTCGGTCGCCGATGCCTTTACGCTTAGCGAGAAGTTTGAAGGGATGTTGCAAAAGTACTCGGGCAACCTCATGCGCAGCGCGGTTGAGCTTGCCGAGTTGTGGCGCAACGATAAAGTGCCGCGTAAGCTCGAGGCAATGTTGATAGTTGCAGATAAGGATAATCTGTTTATCGTATCGGGCAGCGGCGACGTTATTGATCCCGACGGCGACGCATGCGCCATAGGCTCGGGCGGAAATTACGCTTTGGCAGCGGCAAGGGCATTGCTTTCCGAGACAGAGCTCACTGCGCCCGAGATAGCGTATAAGTCGCTTAAGATTGCAAGCGAGCTATGCGTATTCACCAACGACAATATTGTCGTCGAGGAGGTATGATATGGAATTTACTCCCAAGCAAATTATAGAGCAGTTAGACAGATATATCATAGGTCAAAACAGCGCTAAGCGCGCGGTAGCTATAGCTCTTCGCAACAGATATCGCAGAGCAAGGCTTTCGCCCGAGCTCAGAGAAGAGATAACTCCCAAGAATATTATCATGCAAGGACCTACGGGCGTAGGTAAGACGGAGATTGCTCGCCGTCTTGCTAAGCTCGTCAAGGCGCCTTTTGTCAAGGTCGAGGCTACTAAGTTTACCGAGGTGGGCTATGTAGGCAGGGACGTGGAGTCCATGATAAGGGACTTGGTAGAAGTTGCGGTAAGACTTGTCAAGGAAGAGAAGTTCAAAGAGGTTGAACGCAAGGCGGGCGAAGAGGTCGATAAAATCATCATGAAACACATCACTCCTCTGCGCAAGAGCGTCTATCCCGATATGACTGCCGAGCAGTTGCATGATAAGGTGTATACCGAGTTCAAGAGCGGAGCTTTAGACGATGTCGTTATCGAGATTGATATGCCCGAGCTTCCTAAGCCTCAGCAGCTTATGCCCGGTTCCGGTATTGAGATTAATATGGGCGAGTTGCTCGGCGGTATGTTGCCTCAGCGCAAGAAGAGACGCAAGATTACCGTTAAGAAGGCTTACGACCAGCTCATGGACGTAGAGTCCGAGAAGTTGATTGACAACGACAGCGTCAATGCAGAGGCGATTTCCAGAGCGGAAAACGAGGGTATAATATTTATCGATGAGATAGACAAGATTGCATCCCGCTCCAATACCGGCGGCGCGGACGTGTCCAGAGAAGGCGTGCAGCGCGATATTCTGCCTATAGTAGAGGGCAGCACTATCAATACTAAGTACGGTTCAATCAAGACGGACTTCATACTCTTTATTGCAGCAGGCGCTTTCCATATATCCAGTGTGTCTGATTTGATACCCGAGCTTCAGGGCAGATTCCCCATACTCGTCAAGCTGGACAGCCTGTCCAAGGAGGACTTTGTCAATATTCTCACGCAGACCGACAACGCAATATTAAAGCAGTATACAGAGCTGCTGCGCGTTGACAACGTAGAGCTCAGCTTCACTAAGGAAGCTATCGAGCAGGTCGCGTATATCGCTGCTTGCGAGAATGAGAATAAGGAAGATATCGGCGCGCGCAGATTGCATACCATAATGGAGACGTTGCTTGACGATATCTCCTTCAATGCAGGCTCCTTGACTGAAAAAGTGGATGTTAAAGTGGATAAGAATTATGTGGAAAATCACCTGTCCGCAACTTTGAAGTCGCAGAATCTGAAAAAATATATTTTGTGAGGCTTGTATGATAAGCATACCTAAAGGGATTAAAGACGTAACGCCCGCCCAGTCGTATAAGTGGCATTATATAGAGAACATATTAAGAGACGTGGCGCGCGATTATTGCGTCAACGAGATACGTACGCCTACGTTCGAGCATACGGAGCTGTTTGCAAGAGGAGTGGGCGATACTACGGATATCGTCAATAAGGAGATGTACACCTTTGAGGATAAGGGCGGAAGAAGCATGACGCTTAAGCCCGAGGGTACGGCAGGCGTTGCTCGCTCTTATATCGAGAACAGTCTTTCGTCTTGCCCTCAACCTGTCAAGATGTATTATATGACGCCCGTATTTAGATATGAGAGACCTCAGGCAGGGAGGTTGAGAGAGCATCACCAATTCGGTATAGAGATATACGGTTCTGCTTCACCGCAGGCAGATATAGAGGTTATATCTATTGCAAGCGCCGTGTTTAAGAGACTTGGCATAGGTAATCTCACGCTCAATATCAATTCTATCGGCTGTCCCGAGTGCAGGAAAAAGTATAACGAGGCATTGCAGACATACTTGAGCTCGCGCATATCGGATATGTGCAACACATGTAAGGAGAGAATAGCTAAGAATCCTCTTCGCATACTCGATTGCAAGGAGCCTAAATGTAAGGAGATTACATTGGGCGCGCCCGTCATACTCGACTATCTGTGCGATGAGTGTAAGTCGCATCACGGCGCGGTATGCGACGGACTTAAAGCGCTGGGCATTGATTATAAGGTCAATCCCAATATCGTGAGAGGATTGGATTACTATACCCGCACTGTTTTTGAGTTCGTTTCGGACAACATCGGCGCGCAAGGCACCGTATGCGGCGGAGGAAGATATGATAATCTTGTGGCACAAGTCGGCGGCAAGCCCACCCCCGCAGTAGGTTTCGGCATGGGTATAGAAAGGCTCATGCTTACTATGGAGAGTATAGGGGCATCTGTCGGTAATCCTTATGCGCCCAAGGCATGTATAGTCGATATGGGCGGCGATACTCGGGCAGCGGCAGTTGCGCTTGCCGAAGAGTTGAGAAGCAACAACATTGCGGCAGAAAGGGATATATCGGATAGATCGGTTAAGGCTCAGCTTAAGTATGCGTCCAAGATTGAGGCAAAATATGCGTTGATAATAGGAGAGGACGAGCTTAAGAGCGGCTTGGTTACCGTTAAAACAATGTCTACGGGAGAGAGTAACTCTGTAGCCCGAGACGCTATTGTCAAGTTTATAAAGGAGGCAGAGCTTTGATATGAGCGAATTATTGAACGGACTTAAGCGCACGCACATGTGCGGAGAGCTGAGAGCGAGCGACTGCGGCAAGCAGGTCGTAATAATGGGCTTTATAGCAAAATTCAGGAATTTGGGCAATCTTATATTTGCCGATGTTCGCGACAGGACAGGTATAGTGCAGGTTGCTTTTGACGGTGATACGTCAAGCGATGTTTTTGCCAAGGCAGAAGGTTTGCGCAACGAGTATGTCGTATGTTGCAAGGGCAGCGTACGCAGCAGAGGCGGCAACGTAAATAAGATGTTGGCAACGGGAGAAGTCGAGATACTCGTCGATGACTTGCGCGTGTTGTCGGAAGCCGAAGTCCCTCCTTTTGTGATATGCGAGGATGTCAAGGCGGCAGAGACGTTGCGCCTTAAGTATCGCTATCTCGATTTGAGACGCGCCTATCTTCAGGAAAAGCTGATAGTCAGAGATAAGATTACCAAGGCGGCAAGAGATTATCTTTCCGACAACGGATTTTTAGAAATAGAGACGCCTTTTCTCGGTAAGTCCACGCCCGAAGGCGCAAGAGATTATCTTGTCCCTTCACGCGTACATACGGGTGATTTTTACGCGCTTCCTCAGTCTCCTCAGTTGTACAAGCAGCTGCTGATGATATCGGGCTTAGATAGATATTATCAGATAGCAAGGTGCTTCCGAGACGAGGATTTGAGAGCCAACAGGCAGCCCGAATTTACGCAGATAGACTTGGAGATGAGTTACGTCGAGGATAGCGAAGACGTAATGCAGATTGCCGAAGATATGATCAAGACTATTTTCGGCAAGTGCCTTAACATGAAATTCGATTCTGCATTTAGACGTATACCTTACAGCGAGGCAATGTCAAGATGGGGCAGCGATAAGCCGGATACGAGGTTTTCTCTCGAGCTGAACGACATTACGGAGCTTGTCAAGGATTGCGGATTTACGGTATTTGCTACGGCAGCGTGTAAAGGCGCGGTTAAGGCTATCAATGCTAAGGGGCTTGGCAAGGTTATGACGCGTAAGGATATCGATGCTTGCTCGGATTTTGCCAAGGGTTACGGACTCGGCGGACTTGCTTTTGCCAATTATAAGAGCGACGGCGTTACCGCTTCGTTCTACAAGTTTTTAGACGAGGCTACTATTGCGGCTATCGAGAGCAAGCTCGACGCTCAAGAAGGCGATATTCTTTTCTTTGCGGCAAGCGAGAAGGCGTCGCTTGTTACGGATTGCTTGGGCGGACTTAGATGTTATCTTGCGGATAAGTACGAGCTGTATGATAAGAGCAAGTACGACTTCTTGTGGATAGTCGATTTCCCTCTGCTTGAGTACAGCGAGGAAGAAGGCAGATACGTTGCGGTACACCATCCGTTTACGAGCGTTAAGAGCGAGGACTTGCAGTTGCTCGATTCTCATCCCGAGCTGGCAAGAGCTAACGCATACGACCTTGTCATCAACGGTCAGGAGGCAGGCGGCGGTAGCATAAGGATACACGATCCCAAGATGCAGGAGAAGATGTTCACGCTGCTTGGTATGAGCAAAGAGGATATAGAGGCAAGATTCGGATTTTTCGTAGACGCGTTCAAGTACGGAGCTCCTCCGCACGGCGGTCTTGCTTTTGGATTGGACAGGCTCGTTATGCTTGTTAGCGGCACCGACAATATTAAGGACGTTATAGCGTTCCCTAAGGTCCAGAATGCATCGTGCCTTATGACAGGCGCGCCTGCACAAGTAGAAGACAAGCAGCTTGCAGAGCTGAATATCAATATTAAAAAATAAATACAAGAGGTTATATTACATATGGTAGATCTTAAAATCATTAAAGACAACGATCCCGAACTCTATGAAGCGTTCGACTTAGAGCTCAAGAGACAGAGAGGTAATCTCGAGCTCATTGCCAGCGAAAATATAGTGAGCCCTGCCGTTATGGCGGCAATGGGTACGTTCTTTACAAATAAATATGCGGAAGGGTATCCCGGTAAGAGATATTACGGCGGATGCGAATACGTCGATATTGCCGAGAAGCTCGCAATAGAAAGAGCTAAGCAACTCTTCGGCGCAGGTTATGCCAACGTACAGGCGCACAGCGGCGCGAGTGCAAATCTTGCGGTATTTTTCGCGCTTATGCAGACAGGCGATACCGTGCTGAGCATGAACCTTGCTCACGGCGGACACCTCAGCCACGGCAGCCCAGTGAATATCTCCGGTAAATATTTTAATATCGTCCCTTACGGCGTTGAGAAAGAGAGTGGCACTATCAATTATGACGAAGTAGAAAGACTTGCTATAGAGTGCAAGCCCAAGGTTATCCTTGCAGGCGCAAGCGCATATCCAAGGATAATCGACTTTAAGCGATTCAGGGAGATTGCCGATAAGGTGGGCGCTTATCTTATGGTTGACATGGCGCACATTGCGGGCTTAGTTGCGGCAGGCGTGCATCCTACTCCTATCCCTTACGCTCACGTAACCACTACTACTACGCACAAGACTTTGCGCGGTCCCAGAGGCGGACTTATCCTCACCAACGATGAGGAACTTGCAAAGAAGATTGATAAGGCAATATTCCCCGGTATTCAGGGCGGTCCGCTCATGCACGTGATTGCGGCTAAGGCTGTATCTTTCAAAGAGGCAATGAGCGATGAGTTTAATGAGTATCAGCACAGAGTTGTCGCCAATGCCGCAGCTCTTGCAAAAGGATTGACGGATCGCGGTATAGACCTGGTATCGGGCGGTACGGATAATCACCTGATGCTTGTGGATTTGACTGCTAAGGGTAAGACAGGTAAAGAGATTGAGAAGCTGCTTGACGAAGCGCATATTACCGTCAATAAGAATGCCGTGCCTTTTGACACGCAAAAGCCGTTTGTTACCAGCGGAATAAGGTTGGGTACTCCCGCTACCGCAAGCAGAGGAATGCAGCCTCAAGATATGGACGAGGTAGCAGCTTGCATAGTCGACATTATCGATAACGGCGAGGCTGCTGTTGCAAGAGTTAGCGAGAAGGTCGCCGCTCTTTGTATTAAGTATCCTATATACGAGAGCGATATTAATTGCTAATCGATGTAAGTCAATAACTGCGCGCCGCTTATGGCGGCGCGTTTGCGCTTATTAGTTAAGTCGGCAATAATATTATATCGATATTAACTATAGCGGTATATTTTATAATATTAGAGCGTCTATCGCCGACTGAATAATTTACATTAGGATTGATACTTAAGTTGCAGGCAATAATGATATATACTACCTATCATAGCATTGATAGAATGTTTAGATAGAATAGAGCAAGGAGGTACGAGATATGTTTGTATACGCGGACAATGCTTCAACCACACAGCCGGATGAGCGGGTATACGACGCTATGAAACCGTATTTTATGGACGTATACGGCAATAGTTCCTCTTTGCACGCTATGGGTAGGAATGCCTTGGCCGCGGCAGACAGAGCAAGAGGGCTTATCGCTCAATCTATTAATGCAAGCGATAGCGAGATATATTTTACTTCCGGCGGTACGGAAAGCGATAATTGGGCAATCACAGGCGTTGCAAAAGCATTAGAGGGCAAGGGCAGACATATCATTACTACCTCAATAGAGCATCCTGCCGTGCTTAACTCATGTAAAGAATTGGAGCGGCAGGGTTGGGAAATAACATATTTGCCTGTTGATAGCGTTGGGCTTATAGATTTAACTCAGCTTGAGCGCTCAATTAGAGACGACACCGTCTTGATAAGCGTTATGTGGGCTAATAACGAGATTGGCTCTGTTATGCCTATAAATGAGATTGGCAGGATAGCGCGCGGCCGCGGCGTATATTTTCATACGGATGCAGTTCAGGCTGCGGGCAGTATCGCAATAGACGTAAAGCATAATAATATCGATTTGCTGTCAATTAGCGGGCACAAGCTCTACGGTCCCAAGGGCGTAGGTGTTTTATATAAGCGTAACGGTGTAAAATGCAGCTCGTTTATGAAGGGCGGCGAGCAGGAGCGCGGTCAGCGCGCAGGTACGCTAAATATTCCCGCTATCGTCGGCATGGGCGAGGCCCTTAAATATGCTTGTTATAATATGTCGGATGACAACGCTAAAATCAAGTCTGTCAGAGATTATTTTATTCGTAGGGTGCGTGCCGATATAAGTGATGTCAAATACAACGGTCCTACAGAAGATAATCTCAGATTGTGCGGCAACGCTAACTTTACGTTTAATAACGTAAACGGAGACGTATTGCTTGCTCGTCTGGATATGGAAGGGATTTGCGCATCGAGCGGGGCTGCCTGTTCTTCGGGTACGAGTGAGCCGTCTCACGTTTTGCTCGCAATCGGCGCATCGGAAGATGCTGCGCGCTCCACTCTTAGATTCAGTTGGGGCAAATATAACAGTATGGAAGAAGTCGATTATACTGTAGACAGGCTCAAAGCAATAATTGCCGAGCTTAGAGAGTCAACGACGCTTTTCAAGACTATAAAGGGCGAAGATAAATACGTATAATCGTATTGTTTTAATAGACAATATCGCTACTTGACATTTATACGGCATCAACTATCTAATAGAATGTTCCTTAATCAGTTCATATCGCTCACATAATTGTTAATACAAGTATGATGTAGAGTACAGCTTTATATCTATAATTTTCGATTTTTCAGCTTAATCGATTGCGTTAATTTACTCCGTTTCGTTTTATAGCCAAGTCTTGGCAGGGCATAAGTCAATTATCTTTTTCTGCTGTCATTATCGCGCTTAAATAGATTGAATAATTGTCTCTTTTATGATAAAATATATAAATAATATATCAAGAGAGATTTATATGGATTATACTACTTTGCTTAATGCAGAGCAGCTCCTGCCGGTTACCGATACGCAGGGCGCGGTGCTCGTTTTGGCAGGCGCAGGAAGCGGCAAAACCCGTGTTCTTACATACAGAATAGCTTATCTGATAGATAAGTGCGGAGTGTCTCCGTATAATATTCTTGCTATTACCTTTACAAACAAGGCCGCAGGCGAGATGAGGGAGAGGATAGCGGACGTTACCGGTTGCGAAGGTATGTGGGTGATGACCTTTCACTCTTTTTGTGCGAGGGTGTTGAGGAACGACGCCGACAGACTGGGGCATGACAGGAATTTTTCCATATACGGAGAGGCGGAAACCGACCGTATTCTCAATAGGATATTCAAGGAGCGTTTTCCCGATAATACCGATAAGAAAAAGACTGTACGCTGGCATATCTCGGCGGCAAAGAGCATCGCTATGCCTCCCGACCAGTACGAGAGCCGCATTAAAGATCATCCCGACAGCAGGTTGATAAGCGAAGTTTACGCCATCTATGAAGAAGAGCTCAAGAAGAATAATGCGTTCGACTTCGACGATTTGCTTCTTAAGACGTTTATGCTATTTGCCATGCACAAGGATATATTGGAGAAGTATCAAGACAGATTCCGTTATGTTCATGTAGACGAGTTTCAAGATACCAATAAGATTCAATTTTTGTTAGTCAAGATGCTTGTACGCAAGTATGGCAATATCTTTGTCGTAGGCGACGACGACCAGAGTATATACGGATGGCGCGGCGCGGATGTAAGCAACATTCTCAACTTTAAGGATACATATCCCGATTGCAGAATATATAAATTAGAGCGTAACTATCGCAGCTGTGCAAATATACTGGATATAGCCAACAATGTCATTTCGCATAACCATGGACGCATGGGTAAAAAGTTATGGACAGAGACGGAAGGCGGACCTAAGGTGGAGTATCGCAGTATGAGCGACGATAAGTCGGAGGCGGAGTTTGTATTAGAGCAAATCAGTAATATGGTTCGATACGAGGGCTATAGCTATAAGGATTTTGCAATACTTGTGAGAATCAACTCGCTTACGCGCTTATTTGAAGATAAGATGGCACTCTACAGCATGCCTTATAAAGTGATTGGCGGATTTAAGTTTTATGAACGTAAGGAAATTAAGGACTTTATCGCATACTTGCGCATGGCTGTCAATCCTTACGACAGCGAGGGCATTACCCGCATTATCAATTTTCCGAAAAGGGGCATAGGAGACGCTTGCGTAGAAGCGTTTATCAATGCGTGCAACAGAGAGGGACTGTCCTTGTTTGAGGGGTTGAGACATCTCGATACGTTGGAGATTTCGCCTGCGTATGCTAAGAAGATTTCGGTATTCGCGTCGCTGGCGTGCGATCTTGCCGACAATGTTAATATGCCGCTTGAGGAGTATGTTACCTATGTTTTTGATAAGGTAGACTTCTATTCGGCTTACGATATCGACGATTCCGAGGGACGCAATAAATTGGAAAATATCGACCAGTTCATTACATCGGTCAAGGAGTTTGCAAAAGATAATCCCGATGTGGGACTCGACGAGTATTTACATACGCTGTCGCTGCTTACCGACCTTGACGAGGTGGACGAGGGCAATTACATCACCATTGCTACCGTACACGGAGTTAAGGGATTGGAATATAAGTGTGTGTTTATCGTGGGATTGGAGGACGGAATTTTTCCGTCGCTGCGTTCCGACACCACTACTGCCGACGTGGAAGAAGAAAGACGCATCATGTATGTTGCGATTACTCGCGCTAGGGAAAGACTGTGGTTGACCAATGCAGGCAGACGCTTCAGATTCGGTAAGACGGAGACTTATCCTGTCAGTAGATTTGTTAAGGAGAGCGGTCTTATTGCCGCGCGCCGCAAGCAAGAGTTGCCCATCGTTACGCATACCGTCAATAAGGCTTTGCGCAGAGAAATGCCTTCATCGCCGCTTAAGAGTAATAACGTTGCTTCCTTTGTCGATAATATGATAGTAACGCATCCTAAGTTCGGTAAAGGACGCATTATAGAAATCAGCGGCGAGAATGCCAAGATAGATTTCGAAAATATCGGAGTCAAGATGCTCAACCTCAGACTTGCTCCGTTGCAAGCAGAGTAATATAGGGGATATAATGGACAGAATAAGACAGCTTGTCGATTTGCTCAATAAATACGCGTATGATTATTACGTATTGGATAATCCCGTCATTTCCGACGGCGAGTACGATAGACTGTATGACGAACTCAAGGCGCTTGAACAAGAGAGCGGGATAATTTATTTTGATTCGCCTACGCAGCGAGTGGGTGATAAACCCTTGAGCAAGTTTGAGCAGGTTACTCACAGAGGCAGACTGTTCAGTTTGGATAAGTGTCAGAGTAAGCAAGAATTGATTGCTTGGCTTGATAAAATTTCCGAGGGCGGCGTACTGCCGACTTGCTCTGTAGAATATAAATTCGACGGTCTTACCGTCAATTTGACCTATGAGGACGGCAAGCTCGCGCGCGCGGCTACCCGCGGCAACGGGACTGTGGGAGAAGTGGTTACCGAACAGGTAAAAACTATCAAGAGCGTACCGCTCAGCATACCGTACAAGGGTATAATAGAGGTTCAAGGCGAGGGGATAATGACATTTTCTGCCTTGGAAAAGTATAATTCGAGAGAAGATGTCGCACCTCTTAAGAATGCCCGTAACGGTGTGGCAGGTGCGATACGCAATCTCGATCCGAAAGTTACAGCCGAGCGCAATCTCGATTTGATTTGCTACAACGTCAATTACATTGAGGATAAGGACTTTTCTACAGGCAGAGAGATGCTTGAATTCTTGCAAAGCAATCGCTTTAAGATGAGCAATTATTGCAGATATTGCTCTACCGTTGACGATGTTGTCTCGGCTATTGACGAGATAGAGGCGCAGAGAGATAATCTTGATTTTCTAATAGACGGCGCGGTTATTAAAATCGACAGCACGGTAATAAGAGACGACCTCGGATATACTCAAAAATTCCCGAGATGGGCTATAGCGTATAAATTTGCTGCGCAGGAGGCGACCACCACGGTCAAAGACGTAATATGGCAGGTTTCCCGTACCGGAAAACTTAATCCTCTTGCCGTGCTTGAGCCGGTTGATCTTGCAGGCGTTACCGTGAGCAGGGCGACGCTCAGCAATATATCGGAGATAAGACGCAAGGATATCAAGATAGGCTCAAGAGTATTTATACGCCGCTCCAACGATGTCATACCGGAGATTACAGCAGTCGCGGAGCATACTGCCGATTCGGTAGAGATTCAGCCGCCTAAGCAATGTCCCGCATGCGGCGCTCCAGTCGTAACGGAAGGGGTGTTTATTAAATGTAGCAATGTTAGGGCGTGTTCCAATGCGATAGTATCCGCTCTTTCGCACTTTTGCGGGCGTGAGGCTATGGATATAGAAGGACTGTCCGACAAGACGCTGGAGCTGCTTTACGGCTTAGGTAAAGTTAAGAGTTTTGCAGATATTTACCGCCTTAAAGAAAGCGACTTTATAGAGGTCGAGGGCTTTAAGGACAAGAAGATTTCCAATCTTTTGAGCGCAATAGATAAGAGTAAAAAGGTGGCGCTGGATAGATTTTTGTTTGCTATAGGTATTCCCAATATCGGACGCAAGGCGGCAAGTCAACTTGCAGACGCTTTTTATACGCTTGAAGGCGTTATGAGCGCCGATGCGGACAGTATCGCGCAGCTTGACGATTTCGGCGCTATTACGGCAGAGAGCGTTGTGGCATATTTTGCAGATGATAGGCATGTAAGGGATATTGAAGATTTACTTGCCCAGGGGATTGTATTTGAAGAAAAGCAAGTGCGCACCGGCGTATTCAGCGGCGAAAAAGTTGTGCTTACGGGCTCGCTATCGTCATTTAAGCGTTCCAAGGCCAAGAGTGCTATTGAGGACAACGGCGGCAGCGTATCGGACAGCGTGAGTAAGAGCGTTACGCTCGTTATAGCAGGCGAAGACGCGGGTTCTAAACTGGATAAGGCAAAAAAGCTTGGTATAAAGATTATCGACGAAGCAGAATTTATCCGATTGCTTGCCGAAAATCAGAATATATAATTGCATGTTTCGATAGATAGCTATTTAATTAGACGCGCGCATATACGATTGTATTTTGCGCGCACATGTGTTATAATATCGAAAATAACTTGTTGCGAGGACGATATGAAGAGTATGACAGGCTACGGCAAGGGTATTGCCGAAGATGCCGAAAGAAAGATATGCGTTGAGATTAAGTCGGTCAATCATCGATTTCTTGACCTCAACATCAAGTTGCCTCGCAATTTCAACTTTGCGGAAGATACTTTGAGGCGAGCAGTCAAGTGCAAGATGGACAGAGGTCATCTGGATATCTACGTCTCATACGAAAGACGCGGCAATACGCGACTTGTGCTCAATGAGGAGCTTGCCAAGGAGTACTGCACGCTTGCGGCTAAGTCTAAGATGAAGTATAACATCTCGGACGACTTCGGAGTAGCGGGATTGTTTAGAATGTCCGACGTGATTGTGTCTGAGGAAGAGGACGACGATGAGGGCAAGGTGCTTCAACTATTGGAAAAGGCAGTTTGTGCCGCAACGGACGCCTTGGATACCATGCGCAGTAAGGAAGGAGAATTGCTTCAGTCGGATATCCTTGCCAAGGTGGCTAAAATCGTCACTCTTGTGGACAAGATAGAGCAGCGCTCGCCTATTGCGATAGCCGAGCACCGCGCAAAGATGACGGAGCGAATCAACGAGGTTATCGCAGGCGTAACTTTTGACGAGGCGCGTCTTATCAATGAGATAGCTTTCTATACCGATAAAGTTGCAATAGATGAAGAAATCGCCCGCTTGCGCTCTCACATCGTCCACTTCAATCATATTTGCAATGAAGGCGGAGCTGTGGGTAAGAAGTTGGATTTCATCATTCAGGAAATGAACAGAGAGACCAACACTATTGGCTCTAAGTGTTGCGATTCCGATATATCCGCCGCTGTCATAGATTGCAAGTGCGAAGTGGAAAAAATCAGAGAGCAAATACAGAACATAGAGTAGGAATCAATGGATAATAAAGGCTTGCTTATAGTATTGTCGGGACCTTCCGGAGTGGGTAAGGATACTTTGTTTAGGCTTGCGGCGGAGCGCAATCCCAATCTCAAGGAGTCCATATCCGTTACTACGAGGGCTCCGCGCGTAGGGGAGAAGGAAGGCGTCAATTATTTTTTCTTGAATAAGAGCGATTACGATACTATGCTTGCTAACGGAGAGTTTCTCGAGGCTCAGCACGTTCATGGCAACGATTACGCCACTCCGCGCGGATATGTGGAAGAGGTAAGGCGCGGCGGCTATGACGTCGTGCTTGTTATTGACGTGCAGGGCGGACTGGAAATTAAGCGAAACGATCCTAAGGCGCACCTGATATTCGTATTACCTAAGGATATGGATACGCTCAAGGCTCGTCTTACGGGTAGGGACACGGATAAGCCCGACGTCATTAAAGGCAGGCTTGCCGCAGCTCCTAAGGAGATAGCAGCGGCGCTGCAATATGATTATACGATAGTCAACGACAGACTGGATAAGTGTGTTGACGATTTGTTACTTATAATACGCTCTATAAAGCAGGGCAGAGATGCGATATGCGACGTGGAAAGATTTTTTACGCGCAACAATATAGATAGAATCAATACGCTTATACACGGAGGTATATAATTATGATGATAGATCCACCTATCGATAAGTTGATTAAAAAGGCAGAGTGCCGTTACGCGCTCGTTTGCGGTGTTGCCAAGAGGGCAAGACAGCTGGACTCCCAGTACCCCGAGGTCTTGGATGACGCCGGCGTAAAGTCCATCAGCTATGCCGCTAAAGAGATTTACGACGATAAGATAGTCGTTAGGAGTGAAAATATCTGATGTCCGAGATACTTGTCGGGCTGAGCGGCGGCATTGCATGCTATAAGGTATGTTCCGTGGTATCGGGACTTGTCAAGGCAGGCGATAACGTCAATGTGATTATGACCGAAAATGCGACGCAGTTCGTATCTCCTCTTACCTTGGAGACGCTGTCGCACAATCGCGTCGTAGTAGATATGTTCGACAGGGACAGACCGTGGGAAGTAGAGCACGTCTCACTTGCAAAGAGAGCGGATATATGCGTAGTAGCTCCCGCAACTGCCGATATTATTGCTAAACTTGCGGCAGGTATTGCAGACGATATGCTTACTACAACTTTGCTCGCAACTAAAGCTAAGATTATCATATGTCCTTCTATGAACTGTAATATGTATGATAATCTTGCTACGCAACACAATCTTGGCATTCTTAAGGAAAGAGGATATATTATCTGCGAGCCTGACGACGGCTATCTTGCATGCGGAGACAGCGGCAGAGGGAGATTGCCCGAGCCTGATACCATTATCAAAGCTGTACGGGATGGGCTGTCGGATGATAAAGTTTTTTCGGGTAAGAGATTTTTGATTACCGCGGGCGGGACGAGAGAGAGTATTGACGGAGTACGTTACATCACCAATCGCAGCAGCGGAAAAATGGGTATCGAGATTGCAAGGTCGCTAATAAGGCGCGGAGCGCAGGTGAAGCTGATTGTCGGCACCGTCAGCATTGATATCCCCAAGTCTATCGATTGTGTAAAAGTGGACTCCGCTGCCGAAATGTATGAGGAATGCGTAAAGCACTTTGATACGTGTGATTGTGCGGTAATGGCTGCAGCGGTGGGAGACTACAGTGTCGACGGTAAATTTTCTTCTAAGATCAAGGGCGATAATATCACTCTTAAATTAAAGAAGAATAAAGATATTGCTAAAGCGCTCGGCGAGATTAAGCAGGATAAGAAATTGGTTATTTTCTGCGCCGAGACGCATTCATTACTTGATTCTGCCGCCAATAAATTGCAATCCAAGGGTGCGGACATGGTCGTTGCCAATGACGTTTCGCGGCCCGATTCGGGCTTTGAAGTGGACGATAATACCGTATCTATTCTTAAAAGAGACGGCTATCGCCGCGATTATCCCAAGATGAATAAGAGGGATGTCTCAGAAGTTATCGCACAAGAGATAGCATCGCTATGGTAGCCAGCGTAATCGTAGATATCAGTTCGTCCGAAGTCGATAAAGTTTTTGAATATTCTATTCCGTCGGGATTGGACGTTAAATTGGGCGATCGGGTTTGTGTCCCTTTCGGGCACGGCAAGGTCGAGGGATTTTGTATAGCAATCAAAGATGCCCCCGATACTTCTAAAGAGCTTAAAGAGATAATTTCCGTATTAGATACATACAGTGCAATCACTCAGGAAATGCTCGCGCTTATGGACTATATGCGCGGCAAGTATTATGTGCGCAGAGTTGATTGCCTTAGGCTGTTCATACCTTCCAAGATGAGAGGCGGTAAGGTAGGGGAGCTTAAGCGTCATTATATCGAGCTTAATCCCGATATACCATATGAGGATATTATTAGGTCTGCCGGTAATAAAAGTCAGCGCAGCGTAATCGAGCGATTGAAGCCTAGCGGAGAATTTTTATCTGTCTTGACAAGCGAGCTATCCGTATCATCTGTCAATACGTTAATATCCAAGGGGCTGCTGATTAAATCCGATAGGCAGATTTACCGCAGACCTGTAGGCATTGACGGCGGCAATTCGAATATACGCGAGCTTACGCCCTCTCAGCAGGCTGCTTACGATAGGATTAGCACTACGCCGTACCGCACAGTGCTTTTATTCGGCGTAACGGGTAGCGGCAAGACAGAAGTATATATGCGCTGTATAGCCGATGCTTTAGCTAACGGAAAGACAGCTATAATGCTCGTGCCGGAGATATCTCTTACTCCGCAGACGCTTAGAGTATTCAGGGCGCGCTTCGGCGATGTAGTGGCTATGTTGCATAGCGGACTCTCCGACGGCGAGAGGTATGACGAATGGCTGCGCATAATGCGCGGCGAGGCTAAAGTCGTTGTGGGCGCGCGCTCCGCAATCTTTGCTCCTGTTAAAGATTTAGGAATAATTATTGCTGATGAAGAGCACGACTCTTCTTATGTCAGCGAGTCCAATCCCAGATATATTACATCCGATATAGCCGCCTTTAGAGCGAGATACAATAATGCTAAGGTAATACTCGGCAGCGCGACGCCTTCGGTAGACAGCTATTTGCTTGCAAAACACGGCGAATACGACCTGGTCCGCATGGACGAGAGGATAAGCGGAGAGATGCCGCCGATTGAGATAGTCAATATGACGCAAGAGATTATAGGCGGCAATACGGATATATTTTCTCATCGGCTTAAGGAAGAACTCAAAAGCGTCGTATCCAGAGGCGAGCAGGCAATCATTTTTCTCAACAGGCGCGGACATTCGTCATTTGTCATGTGTCGCAAGTGCGGCTATACGGCTAAGTGCAGCGATTGCGACGTTACCCTTACGTATCACTCGGCAGAGAATGTACTTAAGTGTCATTATTGCGGTAAGAAGTATAAGATGCTCGATTGTTGTCCCGAGTGCGGCAGTACGGATATCAAATACGGCAAGGTAGGCACTCAGCGCGTCGTAAACGAACTTAAAGAGCTGTTGCCCGATATCAATATCTTGCGCATGGACAACGAAACTACTGCTACAAAGACGGCGTATCTTGATATTTTGAGCGAATTTGCATCCAATCAGGCGCAGGTGCTTGTGGGTACGCAGATGATTGCTAAGGGGCACGACTTTCCCAACGTAACTCTTGTGGGTATTTTGGATGCCGATATGAGTTTGTATTTCAGCGATTACCGCAGCAGCGAGCGTACGTTTCAGTTGATAACGCAGGTTGCGGGCAGAGCCGGTCGTGCGGTCAAGCAAGGCAAGGTAATAATTCAGACGTTTTCTCCGCGTCCTTACGTAATCAGATATATGACCTGTCTCTTATACCCCTCTCCGAGCCCACCAGACAGGCAGAAATGAGGTATGGCGTAGTGT
>CAMWNK010000022.1 GCA_947175555.1 uncultured Clostridia bacterium
ACCGCCGTAACCGATATCGTATGCCCAGCCGTCGCCGCCGAATATCCATACGGACTTCTTGATAAGGCAATCCTTGTTGGCAGCGATATCCTCGAGCAGATACTTGATTGTTTCGTCTTTCTCGCTTGCGGCAAGCGCATCGATTTCCGCTTTAATAGCCTCGCTTGCGGGGGTATTCTTGGCTACGTCCTTGTATGTCTCCAGCCATGCAGTGAATAAAGCCTTAGCCTTATCGGATACGCCTGCGTCCATAGCAGCCTGCATATCGTCGGCAATCTTCACGCGGCGCTGAGCGTATGCGAGGTTGATACCGTAACCGAATTCTGCATTGTCCTCGAACAAGCTGTTAGCCCACGCAGGACCGTGTCCGTTGTCGTTGGTGGTGTAAGGGCAGGTAGGAGCGGAGCCGCCGTATATGGACGAGCAACCCGTCGCATTGGCTACTACCATTCTGTCGCCGAACAGCTGAGTAACGAGCTTGACGTAAGGCGTCTCGCCGCAACCTGCGCATGCTCCCGAGAACTCGAAGAGAGGCTTGTTGAGCTGGCTGCCTATGAGAGTATCTCTTGCGATAGGCGCGTCGGAAGCGGGCAGCTTGACAGCATAATCCCAATTCTCCTTTTCGCCTGCTGCAAGGGCTTCCGCAAGGGGCTTCATTACCAGCGCGCCCTTAGCTTTAGCGGGGCAGGTATTGGCGCAAGAGCCGCAACCCGTGCAGTCGAGGGGGCTGACCTGCATACGGAACTTGTATCCTTTGATAAGTCCCTTGCTGTCTGCCGTGTCGAAGGTGTCGGGCGCGCCGTTGAATTCCTTCTGTACCATAGGACGGATGACCGCGTGAGGGCATACCAGCGAGCACTGGTTGCACTGCAAGCAGGCTTCCTTATTCCAGCAAGGTACGGTTACGGCAATGCCGCGCTTTTCGTACTGAGTGGTGCCTGTAGGTACGGTGCCGTCCTCGTGTCCCTTGAAAGCGGATACGGGCAGGCTGTCGCCTACTTGGTCAAGCACGGGAGATATGAAGTTCTTGAAATAAGGATCCTCGGTATAGGTTACCTTCTTGGCACCCTCGCTCGTTGTCTTCCATGCCTTAGCGTCGTACTTGATTTCCGTTATCGCGCCTACTGCGTTGTCGATTGCGGCAAAGTTCATGTTGACGACCTTCTCGCCCTTCTTCTTGAACGACTTGACGACCATCTCTTTCATATACTTTTCTGCATCGGCGTAAGGTATAACGCCCGAGAGCTTGAAGAAGCACGCCTGCATCGCCGTGGAAATACGGTTGCCCAGTCCTATCTCTTCTACTATCTTGATAGCGTCGATGTTATAGAACTTGATGTGCTTTTTCGCAATAGCGTTTTTCATGGAAGCGGGGAGCATTTTGTCCATTTCTTCTGCGCTCCAAGGCGAGTTGAGCAGGAATACGCCGCCGTCCTTAAGATCGGATACCATGTCGTACTTGGTTACGTACGAAGGATTGTGGCATGCGACAAAGTCTGCTTGGTCTATAAGATAAGACGACTTTATCGGCACGTCGCCGAAGCGCAGGTGGGATACCGTAATTCCGCCCGACTTCTTGGAGTCGTAAGCAAAGTAAGCCTGCGCGTATTTTTCCGTATAATTACCTATTATCTTAATGGAGTTCTTGTTGGAGCCTACCGTACCGTCGGAGCCCAGACCGTAGAACTTGCAAGAGATTGCTCCCTTGGGAGCCGCGTCTATCTTCTCGGTTACGTCGAGGGAAGTGCCGGTTACGTCATCCACGATACCTACGGTAAAGTGGTTCTTGGGCTGAGACGCCTTCATATTCTTATAGATGGCGTTGATCATGCTGGGATTGAATTCCTTGCTGCCCAGTCCGTATCTGCCGCACAGCACGTTAGCCTTTCTGCCCAGCTCGGCAAGAGCTGCCACTACGTCGAGGTAGAGGGGCTCGCCTTGGCTGCCGCACTCTTTTACTCTGTCGAGAACGGTAATGTTCTTGACCGTCTTAGGCAGAGCTTCTACGAACTTAGCCGCTGCGAAAGGACGGTACAGTCTTACCTTAAGCAGACCGACTTTTGCGCCCGCCGCGTTGAGGTAGTCGACAGTCTCTTCTACGGCTTCCGCGCCGCTGCCCATGATGACGATTACGTCGGTAGCGTTCTTAGCGCCGTAGTACTGATACAGCTTGTACTCTCTGCCGGTTATCTTCTTTACGTCCTCCATAGCTTCTTCCACTATTGCGGGCACGGCGTCGTAATACGCGTTGCATGCCTCGCGGTTCTGGAAGTAGATATCGGGGTTCTGCGCGGTACCCTTCTGCACGGGGTGCTCGGGATTGAGCGCGCGAGACTTGAAGTCTCTTATGTAAGGCATATACTTAGCGGTTACGGTATCTTTGATATCTGCGTAATCTATCATCTCTATCTTGCTCACTTCGTGCGAGGTACGGAAACCGTCGAAGAAGTGCAAGAAGGGCACTTTAGCCTTAAGAGTGGCAAGGTGGGATACGAGCGCAAGGTCCATTACTTCCTGTACGGAGTTGGACGCGAGCATCGCAAAGCCCGTCTGACGGCATGCCATGACGTCGCTGTGATCGCCAAAGATATTGAGAGCGTGATAGGCAAGAGCTCTTGCGCTCACGTGGAATACGCAAGGCGTCAGCTCGCCTGCAATCTTATACATGTTGGGTATCATCAAAAGCAGACCTTGGCTTGCGGTAAAGGTGGTAGTCAAAGCGCCTGCTGCAAGAGAGCCGTGCACCGCGCCTGCCGCGCCTGCCTCGGATTGCATTTCGGCAATTCTGAGTTTCTGACCGAAGATATTCTTTCTGTCGGCGGTAGCCCATTCATCGGCGTTTTCCGCCATAGGAGAAGAGGGCGTTATCGGGTAAATGGCCGCAACTTCGCTCAGTGCGTACGCTACGTGAGCCGCGGCGGTATTACCGTCAATAGTCATTTTCTGTGCCATACAATTTCCTCCGAAATAGATATAGTTGTTTTTTTATCCGCTAAATATTATAGACGCATCGTCGCGTTTAGTCAATGCTTTTGCCCCGCCTTAACAAAATGCGCGCAAATAAAAGATTATATATAAGCATTACATACAAGCGTTTTGAATTGAGCGGGGTATGTGCTATAATATAACGCGATAATCACGGAGGTAATATGTCGACAGCTATCGGATTATACGGAGTAAGTTTTGCCTACGATACGGAAGAAGAGGGGCAGGCTTACGCGCTTAAAGACGTAAGTTTCGAGATAGAAAAGGGCTCGTTCGTAGCCGTTGTCGGTCATAACGGCAGCGGTAAGAGCACGCTTGCGCGCTTGCTTAACGGTCTGCTTATTCCTACCGTGGGACGGGTAAAGGTATTCGGATACGACACGTGCGACGAGGATACGATATACGAGATACGTCGCCGCGTGGGTATGGTGTTTCAAAATCCCGATAATCAGATGGTAGCTTCCGTAGTAGAGGACGATATCGCTTTCGGTCCCGAGAATTTGGGCGTGGAGCGCGAGGAAATAATTCGCCGCGTAGATAACGCGCTGGCAAGCGTGGGTATGAGCGATTACCGCAAGAGCACGCCGTTCCGTATGAGCGGAGGGCAGAAGCAGAGGATTGCCATTGCAGGCGCGCTTGCGCTGTGTCCCGAGGTGCTAGTGCTTGACGAGTCGACGGCGATGCTCGATCCTAAAGGTAGGGCGGAGGTCATGGGCGTTGTGCGCCGTCTCAACCGCGAGCAGGGCATTACCGTGATACACATCACGCATTATATGGAGGAGACTCTCGATTGCGACAGAGTGATAGTAATGGACGGCGGCAGCGTAGCGCTTGACGGCACGCCTTCCGAGGTGTTCGGACGGGGCGAGGAGCTAAAGCGTTATAAGATATCTCCGCCATACGTTACATGGCTTGCAGACGCGCTCGCTCGAGCGGGGCTGGATATCGACAGGGCTATTTATACCCGCGAGGAAATGGAGGAGAGCTTATGCCGATTGTTGTCAAAGGATTGAGCTTTGCGTACAGCAAGGGCACTCCGTTTGAGAAAAAAGCTCTCGATTGCGTAGATGTCGAGATATCCGACGGACAGTTTATCGGTATTATGGGGCATACCGGAAGCGGTAAGTCCACATTCATACAGCATCTAAACGGGCTTATCAAGGTGCAGTCGGGCGAGATAGACGTGGACGGTATACACCTTACCTCGGCGCGTCGTCCCAAACCCGATTATAAGAAGCTGCGCTCTACCGTAGGTATGGTGTTCCAGTACCCCGAGTATCAGCTTTTCGACGAGACGGTCATCAAAGACGTTGCTTTCGGTCCGAAAAATCTCGGTCTTTCCAAGGAAGAAGCGTTTGCGCGCGCTGCAGAAGCGTTAAGGCTTGTCGGGCTCGATCCCGACGAGATAGGCGAGCGCGCTCCCTTTGAGCTGTCGGGCGGTCAGAAGAGACGCGTTGCTATCGCAGGCGTGATAGCCATGCGCCCCAAGATATTGATATTGGACGAGCCTACCGCAGGTCTCGATCCTTACGGCAAGGAGCAGATTATGTCATTGATTTGCCGCCTGAAAAGAGAGTGCTCGCCCACTGTAATCGTTATCTCTCACGATATGGACGAGATTACTCGTTACGCCGACAGACTGATAGTATTTTCCGAGGGCAGAGTTGCTTTCGATATGCCTATGCAGGAACTTTTTAAGCACGGGCAGGAGCTTGAGGCTATAGGACTCGAGCTTCCCTCTTGCGTATCGATAGCAGACAATCTCCGTCTCAAGGGCATAGAGCTTGGCGATGATATAGTCAATATGGACGGCTTGGCTAAGGCGGTTGTCAAAGCCGCGAGAGAGCGTGGCATCGAGTGCGGCGATATAGCCTCCGTGCGTTGGTACGGCGAGGAGGGAGAGTAGTGAGAGACGTTGCTTTCGGACAGTATTATCCCGTATCATCTCCCATACACAGGCTCGATCCTCGGCTTAAGATAGTCTTTACGCTGCTGTATGTCGTTACTATGTTTTTCGTATCGTCGTATACTGCGTATGCGGTGATATTGATATTTTTGCTTGCGCTATGCGGCTTTTCTCATATTCCGCCCTCAGCCATGTTCAAGAGTATCAAGGGGATAATAATTCTGCTTATTCTTACTTCCGTGCTCAATCTCTTCTTTTACGGCGGGGAGACGAGCGTGGTATGGCAGTGGTGGATATTCAAGATTTCGCCCGAGGCGATAGACTCTGCGCTCAAGCTGATGCTTAGGCTGATATTGCTGATAATGGGCACTACCATGCTTACTTTTACTACCGGCGCAACAGAGCTCACCGACGGGATAGAGAGCTTGCTTAAGCCGCTCAATCTGATAAAGATACCGGTGAGAGACCTTGCGATAATAATGAGTATTGCGCTAAGGTTTATCCCAATTCTCATAGACGAGACGGACAAGATAACCATGGCGCAGAAGTCAAGAGGCGCGGACTTTGACAGCGGCAATATATTCAAGCGCGCCAAGGCGTTATTGCCCGTGCTGATTCCGCTGTTTGTAGGCGCGTTCCGCAAGGCGGACGAGCTTGCCGATGCTCTCGACGCGCGTTGCTATAACGCGTCTCCCAAGCGCACTCGTATGAAGAAGATAACCTTTGCCGTGCGCGATTTGATAGCTCTTATCGTGTTTGCCGCGCTGGTAGCATTCGTATTCCTCGACAAGTATCTTATAGGCGGAGCGGATACGTATATAGTGAAGCTGTTCAATATCATTGTAGAATTTTTCAAGGGGCTGTAGATGAGGTACAAGATGGTTTTGCAATACGACGGCGGCGACTTCAACGGCTTTCAACGTCAGAGGTCGCACCCTTCGGTGCAGCAAGCGGTAGAGGAGGCTATTTCGCTTAAACTTCAGCGTCCCGTTACCGTTGTGGCTGCGGGCAGGACGGACGCGGGAGTACATGCCTTGGGACAGGTGATACATTTTGACAGCGACTCTTTACTTCCGACAGACTTTCATTACCGTATCAATTCTCTGTTGCCCGACAGCATAGCCGCGCTGTCTTGCGAGCGGGTAGACGATGATTTCAACGCTCGATTTTCCGCAAAGCGCAAGACCTACCGCTACGATATATGTATGTCCAAGATACACGCGCCGCTCATGCGCCGGTATTGCCACATCTGCGTATACGACCTTGATTTAGACGCTATGCGCGCAGCTTGCGCATATCTCGTCGGAGAGCACGATTTTCGCTCTTTTGCTCTCTCCGAAAGTGTAAAGGAGAAGAATACCGTGCGCACCGTATACGACGCTCATATCGAGGAGAGAGATAATAGTATTATCTCTTTTTACATTACGGGCAACGGCTTTTTGCACAATATGGTGCGCTCTATCGTAGGTACTCTGATAGATATAGGCAGGGGCAGATTTTCACTTGGCGACATGCCTTGCATTATCGACGCCAAGGACAGGCGGCGCGCGGGTAAGACGGTGAGCGGCTGCGGACTGTATCTTGTGAGTGTGGAGTACTGAGCAAGGCTTGCTTAAATGGCGTAATTTTGCTTGACATCGCACTTGCGTTTGTATAAAATAATTAAGCATATGATATTGTGCCGTTTTGAATTAGCCCTTCGATACGGACAGTTTCAATCAATTAATTCGGAGGATATATATGAAGTCATATATGGCTAAAGCCGAAGAAGTAGTTCGTAAGTGGTATGTAGTGGACGCCACCGATTTGGTGCTCGGACGTCTTGCCAGCAACGTTGCGAACGTACTCAGAGGTAAAAATAAACCCACCTATACCCCCAACGTGGATACGGGTGATTTCGTTATAGTCGTTAATTGCGATAAAGTAAGACTTACGGGCAAGAAGCTCGAGCAGAAGTATCATTATTACCATACCGGATACGTCGGCGGACTCAAGAGCATACAGTATAAGCACCTTATGCAGAACAATCCCGCCAAGGCGGTTACTCTCGCGGTTAAGGGTATGTTGCCTAAGAATATTTTGGGCAGACATCAGCTTAAGAGACTGCGCGTCTTTGCAGGACCTTTGCACAATCACGAGGCGCAGAAGCCCGAAGAGCTTAAATTCTGATAAGGAGAGTACACAATGGCTACCAAGAAAGTTAAGAAGAAGATTCAGTATCTCGGCACAGGCCGCAGGAAGAAAGCTATCGCCCGCGTAAGACTTCTCCCCGAAGGCAACGGCGCCATCACTATCAATAAGAGGAGTTTGGACGAGTACTTCGGTCTCGATACTCTCAAGTTTATCGTTAAGCAGCCCTTGGAGCTCACAGGCAACGCTTCGTCTTTTGACGTTATCGTTAACGTAAGCGGCGGCGGCTTCACAGGTCAGGCAGGCGCTATCCGCCACGGTATTGCCCGTGCGCTCGTAGTTGCAGATGAGGCAAATAAGCCTGCTCTTAAGGCTGCGGGATATCTCACCCGCGATCCTCGCGCTAAGGAGCGTAAGAAGTACGGCTTGCATAAGGCTCGTAAGGCTCCTCAGTTCAGCAAGCGTTAATCATCTATTATCGCACATATTTCAGACGCGCTTATCGGCGCGTCTTTTTTTACAAGAGGGCGCAAGTTTTGTGATATATAAGGTAACTGTTTTGAAAATAAAATAATTATTATTTCGATGTGGCACCGTGTATGTATGTCGCCGCATGAAGAAGAGTGTGTCTATATTATTAATTTTACCTTATAATTACTTATTAGCCTTGATTATATAAATATTGTAAAATGTTGCAAACTCAACAAAATTAGCGTTGACACGTACATATAATGTAACTATAATCTACTCGTATGAGCGAAATAACTAATAGGGACGCCCTTATAGACAGGTGCGATTTCTTTAATTTTTCCAAGATGATTATGCGTGAGCAGAAGAGCGCGCATAAGGAAGCGGAGCAATTTCTTAAGCAGTGCAACCTCACACCCTTTCATGCGGGGCATATGGTTACGCTGCTGAGGGCGGGAGAGGGAGGTCTCACTCTCAAGGAGTTGTCCGATAGCGCAGTATGCGATAAGTCCAATACTTCGCGCGTGGTTGCGGACCTTGAGAGTAAGGGTTATCTCGTGCGTCTTAAGCCCAAGGACGGCTCGCAGAAGAAGTACCGCGTCGCGTTAACCGATACGGGCATGGAGATAGCGCGGCATATAAGCGTGCGATTGCGCTCATTGACGGAAGGTATCGTGCGCAATCTTTGCGACGAGGATTTAGAAACTCTCGTATTGCTCATGGAGAAGATGGCTTGCTCTCACAAGGCAGGACAATGCTCAGCAGATGTTACAGCTAATACAAGGACGGATATATATGAATAAAGACAGTAAGGTAGCCATGGATAAGAAAAAGAGCGGCATAGGAGTAATCATACGCTACTATATGCGCTATTGGTTATGGATATTGCTTGCGTTGGGATTTTTAGTATGCGAAGCTCTGTGCGAGCTTGAGCTTCCCTCGTATATGTCGCAGATAATTACCGAAGGCATAATGACCGTCAATATCAAGCAGGTCTTGCGTGTCGGCGGGATAATGCTCGGCATGTCTTTAGCTGCGTGCGCATCCTCGATAATAGTCAGCTTCCTCGCTTCTCGCGTGGGTTCGATGATATCGCGCGATATACGCAACGACCTCTTTGATAAGGTTACGTCTTTTTCGTCTGCGGAGTACAATAAGTTTTCTGTTTCGTCGCTAATTACGCGCAGCACCAACGACATTACTCAGATACAGATATTTACAATAATGCTGCTGCGCATGGTGATGTTCTCTCCCATAATGGGTATAGGCGGCGTTATCAAGGCAGTGAGGGCAAGCAGCGGAATTTCCGCGCTCGGCATCGTCATAGCGGTGGCGCTTGCCGCGGTGATAGTAGGCATAGTGATATTGCTTATAGCTGTGCAGCCTAAGTTTATTAAGATGCAGAAGCAGATAGACGGCGTCAACCGTATAGCGCGCGAGGGATTGAGCGGTATGATGGTTATTCGCGCTTTCAATACCGTCGGACATGAGGAAGAGAGGTTTGATAAGGCCAATAAAGAGCTTACCGCTACCAACCTATTCGTTAATAGGGTGATGGCGTTGCTCATGCCCCTTATCACTATAGTAATGAACGGCGTCAGCATAGCCACCGTATGGGTAGCTTCGTATTTTGCAGACAACTACGTACAGGTTGCGGAGATGATGGCGTTCATGCAATACGCGATACATATAGTAATGTCTTTTATGATGATAAGCATGGTATTTATTTTGTTGCCGCGCGCGGCGGTATCTATGCGCCGTGTCGCCGAGGTGCTCAATACCGACGTATCAATCGTAAATAAAGAGGGTAAGGAGTCTCCTACGGGTATCAGGTTCAAGGGCGACATAGTCTTCAACGACGTATCGTTCAATTACGGCGGCAGTGAAAACGCTATCGAGCATATTTCCTTTGAAGCGCATAAGGGTGAGACTACCGCGATAATAGGCTCTACAGGCAGCGGCAAGTCCACGGTAATCAATCTTATTCCGAGACTTGCGGACGTCAGCGATGGCAGTATAACGATAGACGGCGTAGATATACGCGATTACAATCTTGAAGACTTAAGGCGCAACATAGGCTTTGTTCCGCAAAAGAATACGCTTTTTTCAGGTACTATAGCATCTAATCTCCGTCTCGGAGACGAAGATGCGGACGCTGCCGCATTGGAGCAAGCGGCGGATATAGCGCAGGCTAAAGATTTTATCGATTCTAAGCCCGATAGATACAACGAGCCTATCGCGCAGGGCGGTAGCAACGTTTCGGGCGGTCAGAAGCAGAGGCTTGCTATTGCCCGCGCTTTGGTAAAGAGAGCTCCGATATACGTATTCGACGATTCTTTTTCCGCGCTCGACTTTAAGACGGACGCGCAGCTGCGCAAGTCGCTGGGTGAAAATATGTCCGACAGTACGCTGATAATCGTGGCGCAGCGCGTAGGCACTATTATGGGCGCAGACAGGATAATCGTACTTGACGAGGGTAAGATTGTAGGCATGGGCACTCATGAAGAGTTGCTTAATAGTTGCGAGGTCTATCGCGCGATTGCGGTATCTCAGCTCAGCGAGGAGGAACTTGCGTAATGGAAGATAATAAGAAAATGCCTCGCAGGAGCGGTCCTATGCGCGGACCGATGGGCGGACCTATGGGCGGCAGAGGCGTAGTAGGAGAGAAGCCCAAGGATTTCAAGGGTACGCTTATTAAGACGCTCAGATATATGCGCTCTAATCTACTTGCGATAATTGTTGCTTTCGTACTTGCCATAGGCGGAGTTATCGCCACTATATTCGTGCCCGAGGTAATGGGCAACGCTACCGATGAGTTGATGACAGGCGTATTGCGCAAGCAGGTATACGGCGCGGCGCACAGCATTACGGCAGTAGTTAGCGACAATATGATAGACGTAGCTCGCTCTCAGCCCGACATGACACTTGCGGAATATTACCGCGCGTATCCGCAGGAGTTTTTGGCAGTGAAAGACGTTGCGGGCGAGATGGATACGGATACCTTTGACGTAGCTTCTATGACGGTGGGCAGGCTTGCCTCGGCGCGCGCTCTTTTAGATGACGACAGCGCGTCTTTGGGCGACTTTTTCGAGACGCTCGGGTTAGAAGGAATGTTTGCGGATATTCCCAAGGAGTATTCGGACATTATATATTCCACATCGCTCACAGGCGGAGTAGAGGGCGTAGACGTTAAGGCAGTCGTGGATATATTGGTCAAGACGGTCATACTCGTATGCGTGTCGGGCGCGCTGATGTATATACAGGGATTTATACTCTCCACAGTCGCGCAGAATATCTCCTATAGGTTCAGGCGCGATATTTACGCCAAGATTGATAAGCTGCCCCTTAAGTATTTCGACGGCACTACTCACGGCGAGGTGCTCAGCTATCTTACCAACGACGTGGATATGATATCCACTTCGCTCAACCAGTCGCTTTCGCAGCTTGTTACCGCATTTACCACATTGGTGGGCGTAATGGTGATGATGTTCCGTATCAATTGGATTATGACGCTTGTCGCGTTGCTTATCATCCCCGTATCGCTTGCTCTTGTCATGCTCGTAGTGCACAAGTCTCAGAAGTATTATCTCAGACAGCAAGAGTATCTCGGACACGTCAACGGACAGATTGAAGAGGTGTTCGGCGGACAGACGGTAATCAAATTATTCAACGGCGAGGATAGGAGCAAGGGCGAGTTCGGCGTGCAGAACGATAAGCTGTACGACTCTGCGTGGAAGTCGCAGTTTTATTCGGGACTTATGATGCCTATCAATAAGTTTGTAGGTAATTTGAGCTTTGTAATCACTTGCGTGCTCGGCGGATATATGGTCATAAGGGGCAGCATGATGGTGGGACAGGTACAGGCTTTTGCCACATACGTCAAGCAGTTCAATCAGCCCATTGCTCAGATTTCGGGCATAGCCAATACCATACAGTCGACTATTGCCGCATCCGAGCGCGTCTTTGCCTTCTTGGAAGAAAAGGAAGAGGTCGAGACAGGCACTCGGCAGCTTGGCGATGCGCAGGGCAACGTCGTATTTGATAACGTACGCTTTGGTTATAATGACGATAATATTATTATCAAGGGATTTGATTGCGACGTCTCAGCAGGCAAGCGTATAGCTATCGTAGGTCCTACGGGCGCGGGCAAGACCACGCTTGTTAAGCTGCTTATGCGCTTTTATGAATTGAACGGCGGGGCTATATATGTTGACGGCAAGGACGTTACTACGTTGACGCGCGAGTCGCTTAGGAAAGAGGTAGGCATGGTATTGCAAGATACGTGGCTATTCAACGGCAGTATACGCGACAATATAGGTTACGGCAGATTGGGAGCAAGCGAAGAGGAGATAAGGCAGGCGGCAGTGTGCGCCTATGCAGATCACTTTATCAATACGCTCCCGGGCGGCTATGACTTTGTCGTCAATGAGGAAGCAGGCAACATCTCTCAGGGACAAAAGCAGCTGCTCACTATAGCAAGGGCGATACTTGCCGATCCCAAGATACTTATTTTAGACGAGGCGACCTCATCTGTCGATACCCGTACAGAGGTGCTTATTCAGCAGGCAATGGATAGGCTTATGCAGGGACGTACTTCCTTCATAATAGCGCACCGCCTTTCTACCATTAAGGGCGCAGATTGCATATTGGTATTGCGCGACGGCGATATCGTGGAGCAAGGCAATCACGAGCAGTTGCTTGCTAAGGGCGGCTTCTATGCCGAGCTGTATAATTCGCAGTTCGATGTAGCATAATAGCCTACAATTAATCATACTGAGCTTGTCTATAAGATAATTCAATTAGTAACGGGACGCATTTGCGTCCCGTTTATTTTATAATCCGATTATTAAAATTGTACATGTATTAATATAATTGATGATCATTTTTTCTTGCTGTAGCCGATATTCGTATTAATATTTTAATCTTTATATCATTATATGTCAATATTTTGTTACTCAATTAGGCGAAATGCCAACTTTTTACTTATCCTATTTACCTCGGTTGATCATCAATTATATTAATTTATGTACATTCTTTTTAATAGCCTTGTAGCCTTTATTCAATAAAAAGCTAAGGAATAAGCGCGTGCGGTTTTTGCAAGGACCAATGTACTTTTAGACGACAAATAAAAATTAATCGTAAGCATATATAGGAGAGTTGAATTGAGTAGAAATTACAGATTAATATCGGGACTGTCCGCGATAGTTATTATAGCTGCTATTTTACTATGTTTTAGTTTTATTTCATTTAATAATATTTGCGATACTTTTGCATTCAAGACTACTAATATTGAAACAGGAGCTATAGACATAGGCAACATATTACTTGATAGCTACTCTGACCGAATAGACGGCAAGGTTTTTGACAGCGAAGCAATGGAATCGTTATATTCTAAGCTAACAGGAGATGAGTCCAATTCTGATATAAGCGATGTAGACGCACTTGGTACGCTTACAGCTGCGCAAATACGGGCAAAAAACGGAAATAAAGATATAGTGCTGACTATAGACGACCAACAATGGACAGTAACGTATTTGACTAAAGATAAGTCAGGTAATACAATAGTTACACTGTGGTTAGCGATGACTTCTGCGAACGCTACATTTAACAGGTGGAGAGGCAATACGCCTTCGGCTACATATCCTTCCAATATGTATAGTAGTAGTTACATAAGAGCATCGGCTCTCAATAGCGGAGGTGGCGGCTATGTGGAGACCAATGGCGCGACAACGCTTACAAAGATCGAACAAAGCACAGATCATAAATATGCAAGGTTTACAATGTCTAAGACAGCGGTGGAGGGCTCTTTAACCGACTTTATTGTTAAGCCATCACAAGTAGCATATCAAGAGACAGAAAATCAATATGCAGGAGGTACAATCGGTGGTTTAAGCTATACATTGCCTAATGATGCATATGGCGAGCCGAGCGGTACTGTAAAATGGCATTCAAGTTTTAATTACTCAACTAAGAGCGGCTATACAGAGTGGAAAGATGATTATATATGGCTACCTTCCTTAACAGAAACGGGATATAATACATCAGTAACTGGAATATGGGGGTTATCTGTCAATCAGAGATCTAATACTGCCAATTCATGGGTGCGCTCTGCTCATGTGCCTGACGCTACTTATACGTATGTGCTTGATTCGTCAGGTAGTAACTATTCACCTGCTCTTGTGACTAATGGCGCTTCCGTTCGACCTGCTTTTCACTTGAATTTAACAGAGGCAGCATTATATAGCGGCAAGCCAGCTCTTATCGAACCGACGGGTGTTTCAGCAGAATATAACGGCACAATTTTATCATTGGACGATGTGATTGATGAACAAAAGAGTTGGTTTGATTCTGAGAAGATAAGTATTACTTGCGATAGCGAGATTAAAGATGCAGGTACATATAAAGTAAAGGCAGAAATTAAGGCAGACTTAGCTGCAGACGGTCTTACCTTTGCAGGCGAGCCGGATACAGCCGCGGGTGAGAGCGATACGGTAAGATACTTCAACTTTACAGTAACTAAGAAGAAGATAGGAATAACCGCGACGTTAGATAGCGCGGGACTTCCGACGGTAACGCTCAAAAACGTGGGCGACGTATACACGGGCGACACTTCCGAGAACGGACGCGCGCCGAGCTTTGGATTTACATACACCTCGAGCGGAGGAGTTACCTCGGACACTCTGCCAACGGCAGTAGGTACTTATACTGCAACAGCTAAAATTGCTAACGACTGTAATTACGAGATAGATACGGATAATAGTACAATATCTGTCATATTTAAGATAGATAAGAAGTCCGTAGATAAGCCCGCTCTGTCTGGACAGGTAACCAAGCCGTATAGCGGAGTGGCGCAAGGCTTTACCCTGCAAGGGGTTACTGCGGACGTATCGCTTACGTTGCCAAGCGGCGTAACGTATACAGACGGCGCGCTTAGCGCAACTAATGCAGGCACATATAAGATAGGTGTTGCTTTAGCGGATAACGGAGCCGCCACGCAGTGGGCGGACGAAACAGATGCCGCATATGAGCTGACAATTACTATTACTAAAAAGCCGCTCAATATCACGATAACCGCGCCTTCGTCATGGAAGGTAGGCGAGACACCTACGATAACTATTGTAGGCGACAGCTTGGCGGCAGATACTACGGAGCTGTATATCTATTACTGCAAGAGCGGCTCAACGGTCAAGTATGACGACATCAATGATAATAAGGTAATAGTAGGCAAGACGCGCACTATAGTTATGCCGGCTCTCGATCAAGGCGACTACTATATCGGCGTAGAGTTATTCGGCGATAGGCAGGGCAATAGCAATTACGAGATACTGGCAAAAACTGTTACGCAGACATTTAAGGTGCTGGGCAACGATATTACCTTTACGGACGCGGATATCAAGTGGCAGTATAACAATACGGCAGTAAGCAATCCCGATGCTACGCTTGCGCTGACGTATACGGGCAGTGTATTCCGCTTCAGCATAGACGACAGCGACCTTATGAGCAAAGGCGTCAAAATAGACACCACTAAGGGCACTAACGGCTACAGCGGAGATATAACTGCAACCAATGCCAAGATAGGCACTTATAGCGTAACCGTGTATATTACAGAGTATGACAATACGTATGCCGAGTTTGACGCAGTGTATACGCTCAAGTACAGTATAGATAAGGCTAAATACAATCTGTCAGGCTTGACATGGAACTATGACGACAGCACCCCTTTGCAATTTATTGCAGGCAGGGCGCAGGGCATAACGCTTACGGGTACACTGCCGAGCGGCTTGACTGTAAGCTATACGGGCAACGGCAAGATACCCGTAGGCAGTTATACTACGACGGTAAGTTTTAATGTGTCTGACGCAGTCAACTACTATATACCGATATCAAGCGACAGCAATACCTATATCGGAACGTTCACCTGGAGCAAGGCTTGGCGCATAGACAAGGCAACGATAACCTGCTCTTGGAAGATAGACGAGAGTGAAAGCGACAAGACATATAAGCTGCCTGTATTGCAGAATGTTGGGGATATCAACGTAGGTACAATGGTAACGTATAGGTATTACGATTATGCAGAAGGTAGTCAAGGCGCAGAGGTAACTATAGAGCAGATCAACTCCAATATCAACGAGCAACATAGATACCTTGTAGTAGCCGAACTTAAGAGCGAATATACTGCTAATTATCAGTTGGATAGCAATAACAGTCAGTCGTTTACGGTGGGCGTAGATAGATATCCCGTGCAGATAACAATGGACATAGACGGGCAGGTATTGCCCTATAAGCCTGAGGGATATACGCCCAAAGTAACGATAATAAGCGCGGGCGGAGTAACCGAGGCAAACATCACGTTTACATATTATAAGGACGGCGCGACGCAGGGCAGCACGGCTAAGCCCGTAGCGGTGGGCAAGTATAAGGTGATAGCCTCGCTTAGCAGTACAAGCGCAGAGAATAACTACCTTGACGGAGAGAGCGGAGAATTCAGCTTTGAGATAGTCAAGGCAGATATAGACGTAAGCGGACTTAAGTGGCAGTACACTCACGGAGATGTTACGGCGACTTATGACGAGGCGCTCAATAAATGGCTGCTTGCGGACGGCACTGAGGCTAAGCCCTTTGTATATGACGGCGCGGCGCACGTAATTGCGCTGATAGGCGCGGACGGTCTCAGCAATGCTACGGTATCTACATCGGGCAACTTGAGCGAAACTAATGCAAGTACATCGTACAGTGCAAGCGCAACGTTTGCGTACGATACGGCTTGCTATAATGTACCCGACTTTATTACATCGCTTAACTGGGTAGTCAATAAGGCGGTAGTAGATACAAGCGCGATAGTATGGGGATACGTGGATAAGGACGGCAACGAGCTGACATATACCGAGCCTTTCATGTACACAAGGATAAGCGGCGCGGCGGTGGAGTATAGCGTAAGGCTTATCAATATCCCCGATGCACTTAAGGATTGTATATCGATAAGCGGCGACTACGCTAAGAGCGAGGCAGGCACGCACCGCGCCCGCTACAGCGTAGATAACAGTAAATTCGATAGTAATAACTACGAGCAGTACGTAATGCCGAGCGGACTTAACGCTAACTTCGATTGGGTAATATCCGCGCGTACGATAGATACTCCCGTATATAACGGCAGTTGGACTGCGTTCGATGACGAAGTCCACGACTTTGCGGCAATGTTCGGCTTGCCCTCAGATTGGCAGGAATACGTCAGCATAACGATTACGTTGAACGGAGCTACATATGCAGGCTTGAGCGGAGACGACTTTGCGGACGTAGACGGCAAGGCATACAAGGGCTACAACGCAGGTGAGTATAAAGTAAACTTCTCGCTAATCAACGGCGGCAATAACTTATTATTCCGCAGCAGACCTCAACAGGACATACCCGTGAGCGTAGCTAAGTACAAGTACACTGTAGAGGGTTGGACGGATAATGACGAGTATTCGCAAGTCATAGGCACTCTGCCTTCTTACTACGACTACCGCTACGTAGACGAAGACGGCAATATACTTACCACAAGCGACATGATGGCAGGCAGCTACTATTACCGCGAAGTGTATGTTAAAGATAAGTATGACGGAAATGCGGAAGTAGACGGGGAGACACAGCATAGATTTATGATGCCGCTCCCTACAGGCACGGAAAAGACGCCCGTTGCAATACCTACAATAGATAGTAGCAAGACGGTATACTACAACGGCACTCAGCGCGAATTCACAGCAGACGCTATTGTAGAGCTGTTCGGACTTACAGGATTTAACTCCGATTATATGGAGATAGTAAGCGAGCTTGAAGGCGCAACTAATGCAGGCGAGTATAAGATACAGATACGTCTTACGAGCGGTCTGTACTGCTGGGACAACGGGGACGGCACGACCTCTACGGACGATATAGAGCTTACGCTGACGATAGCTAAAGCTCAACTGCCTTCCGCGTGGACGAGCGGCGGAAGCCTACCTACAATAGATATCCCCAACTCCTTAGCGGGTTGTCTTAACAATAATGCTTTCACCTATACTTACACGGACGAGGACGGCAACACCGTATCTGCGTCGGAAATGGTGGCAGATAAAAAGTATAACGTAAAGGCAACGCTCAAGGCAGAGTATGCAGGTAACTTCGAGTTTGTAGATGCAAGCGGCAACGTTCTGCCCGATGCTACGGCGAGTACGTCTCACGAGTTTGATTACAGCGGCAACGGCGGCAATAACGACGGCGATAATAATAACGGTAGCAGTAACGGCGGCGCGCAGATTACGCAAGAGTATTACGACTTACTCAAGTTGCACGTGATAGCCGAGTATGTAATGATAGGCGTAACCGCCTTTATAGTAATACTGGTAGTAGTGCTGATTGCTAAGGTGGGTTCTAAAAAGCGCGTCAAGCGCGACAATAAATCTAATGACCATAATGACGATAATGGCAATAGCGATTATTCGGGCGGCATTTAGCGCTTGTATTATAAAGCCTTTTAATAGCAAAGACAGCTATTCAATGACAACAGGGACGCATTAGGGTGTGTTCCATAGGGAATTTACAGAAAACTAAATTTTAATCGGAATGCACCTAAATCGCGAGTCAAATACAAACAGGACTTCAATATGGAGTCCTGTTTGTATTTATATAAAGAATATTATAAAAAGCTATAATTAAACAAGCGTGTATTTATCTTTTCTAACATTAAATGCTTCTTTGCCGCCTTCAAGAATTTCACATATATGCCCTTGAATGCCTTTTTGATTCAGTATGCCATTTCTAATTGAACCATCACTGTTTTTTATAATAGTATTGTTTTCAATTGAACCAGATCGATATTCAAATCTATAATTTTCATTTTGACTATTTGCGCCCTTTTGATTTGCAACAATAATTTCTTCCGAATCAGATCCTAATACGATGTTTGCATTATGAGTCACTATTATGATTTGTCTATCATATTTTTTCTGTCTTAAAAAGTCCACCAACTCATAGTAAATAGATCGATTATCCAAATCATCCTCAGGTTGATCAATCAATATCGGGCAGTCAGAATCAGCCAAATTAATAAGCAGTTTTAATAATACTAACGCTTTCTTGCCTGGGGACATAGTTTCGATTTTATCTTCGTCAAGTTCAATTGTATAAATTATGTTGTACCAATTCGATAATATTGCGCGCAAAGCTTCTTCAAGAGACACACTTTTCTTTAATAATGATTTTCCATCAAAATCAAACAATGGATGAATTAGCTTTTCTAAAATATCCTCGCTAATATCTGCCGGATTCGCATCCTCATAAAATGTATAGATTGCTTTTAGTTTTTTATTATTAAATATATCTCGTATCTTACCGTCAAATGCTTCTAATCTAAATGGCGCAGTCGCAAGAAAAACCATCGAACTGTCAAGTCCTTTTGCCTTTTCGTTAACAAAGCTTGCATATTTTTGATGTATGCCATCAAAAATTGCTAATTTATGAATAATCCTTTTTAATAAATCTTCGAATATTTGCTTTTGAGCTTGTACCTGTGCCTGTAATGCTTCGGCGGTTTTAAGTTTACTTTCTTCTTCAAGCAGCAATGCGTTAGTGGTCTTTAATGCTTCTGTTTTCTCAAGTAATTGTTCTTTCGCCTCAATTTCAACTTTAAGTGCGCCGATTTCACTATTGATTTTTTCAATATCTGCGTTTAAATCTACTAGTATTTTTTGCCTTTCTTCGCCCCAATCGTGATTTAGGGCCTTTGTATATTTGCCTATAAAGTCGTCAACTTTACGTTGGCTTTCAATGGATAATCCATTAGATTCGTTTGTAGTCCTAATAACCAAACTTAACCCGGAAAAGATACGAATATCATTTTGCTTGTCCTCTAATGTCTTAACACAAGTAGCTAAGCGGACTTTACATTGATCATATTTTACAATATCTTCGTCGCTTATTTGCAATAACTTTGTTATACGGTCTCGTTCTTTATGTAATTTTGATATCTCTTTTTTTATTGACTCCGCGCTACCATTTTCGGTTAATTGTTGAGAATATAGCAAGAAGGCTTCGTGAGCCTTAACTGTATCATAAATTTCTTTATCTAAGGTGGTTTTCGCGTCATTCAATTCGCGTTGAAAATCTTCATATGCCTTTTTTATATCTTCGTCTTGCAAAATGATATCTTGTATTATTTCATCTATTTCCGTTTTTTCTTCTTGATTGTCACTTAAACTATTCAAATAGGTTTGTGGTATATAAACTATATTTTTCTTATTAGTGCCATCACTTATTGCGCCATCTTTCCAATAAACCTTCATATTTTGAATAGTAAAATCCTTTCCACTATACTTCAGCTTATATTGTTCGCAATCTATAAGACGCGCCAGATTGTTTAAAATTATCGATTTGCCAGTAGATTTTCCACCAATGAAGCAAGTTAAATTAGGATTAAATATAATAGGAACAGGAGAAAATCTTTCATCGCTAATTGTAATTCTATCGATGACATTATAATCTCTCTTAGTATCTGGATATACATCACATATTTTAACGCGTTCTTTAGGCTCGTAAACAATTTGTTTTAATCCCTCAAATGTACAATCAGCCTTTATCCAACAATATCTGTTACTATCAGGAGCAAGAATATCAGAATTTTTATGAGCATCACAGCCGTGTATGCAAGGCTTTAAACGCCCATATTTTTGTATTATTTGCTCTTTTGAAATAGTTGCTTCTCCAAGAAAATATTTAACCGAACTTTCCGTAGAACAAAAAAGCACATCAGCAAAATAGCATAAATCATCTCTAATAATCGACAAATCCGAATTGGCATTGTGTCGTGTTGGATTTCCTATACCAGACGCACCATCGTTTGAACTATTAGATACTGCAACTATTACATTTTCTCTTAAATCTTTGTCATCCTCTAATATCTTCTTTAGGTTTGATAAATCTACGACAAATTGATCAATGCCTTTTCTATATGCCGCTTCATCAGCCAATGTAGCATCATATAGTTGACCAAGTTTAATAAAATCATCCTTAACCGCGTGAAAACTCTGTCCATTACTGTGTTTAAACACCAGCTGGCTAAATAGTTTTACATCTAATTGAGACACAATGCTTGGATTACATATAAAATGAATATTCATTGCCGCTTTACTCGAAACGGGAGTAATACGCATTTCTATATTAGGCAATATTAATTCGAATTTCTCAGTAAGCTTACCATCAGAAATAACTTTTCTATAGTTATCAATAGAAAAATAGTCCGTTATTCCCAATACTGCAACTTTTTTCGTAGGATCATCAGAATCAATGTATGCTAAAACATCCTCATAAAATTTATCCCATTTTTCTTGAGGTGTCGATCCTACAAATTGATCATTTTTCTTTGTTTGTGGTGTGTGAATATGTAAATCCCAACGTCTCCATTCAGAACCACGGCAGAAATCCATAAAGCATCTCCTTAGTATAATAATGTGCTGTCTTATTGATTCAAACAGCCAATTAGCTGTTTATTAATCGCTATATTTTTTATAAACTCTTCCAATGTGTAAGTCAGTATATCTACGTTATATCTAAACTTTGAGAACTCAGCCATATATTTTGTGTCCGAATGAATAGAAGGAGCAACTAAAAGCGAGAAAACAAATTTATTGGGATACTTTTCGATTGCTTCTTGCAAATGTCGTGTTATAGCGGGCATTTCATTTGTAGCTTGCGTTCTTGTGGTCATTAGTGTAACTTCTACCAATGGATTGTTGTCAGTATCAAAGCACTCAATATCAGCTAAACCGCCCGATGCAGTAAACGTGGGAAGTCCTTCATCATCAACGTGATAATTGGGACAAACCTCTAATGACTCAAAGTGTTGTTTTAAAGCTATGCTTGTCAAAAATTCAAATCGCGTAGGTTTATCAATTAGACGCAGGATAGGATTTTTACTTTCTCCTTTGCCACAAACTATTTGAAGCTCTTTAATTATATCTTCCTTTGAGTTTTGTGTTGCCCAATCATTTAATGTTTTTGTTCGAGCATCATTAATATTGGCTTCTGGAACTTCTTGTGTAGTAAGTATGTTGCTATCGACAGCACCCATATATTCGAAGTATTCTTGCTTAGTGGTAAAGCAAGGATAATCACTGTAGTGCTGTAATATGTAATTTATCTTGTCTATTTCAAAGCTGTTAAAATCAAGAAACCGACCATTTCCACGCAAGGAAACAATTCCCGTGATACGCATTTTACGGATAAATTCATCTACGGCTTCACCTGTAATTTGATCAATCTTGAAACGCTTTTTCTTATCTTCTCCGGCACCTAATAAGTCAAGACAAATATCATATATAACCTCATCGCCATAGGTAAATCCAAATTGACGACGAATATTTTTGATTTTTTGATATAAAGCTTCGGCATCATTATTTGCCCAGCATATGATTAAAGACAACTCACTTCTAAATACACCCGCATCATTTTCTTTGGGATCATCTTTTAATAATTTAATAACACGTAGTAATAGTGGAAGCGGAACATTTTCATTCGCGTTTTTTCGGAAAGGATTGCTTGTTTGATATTTCATTAGTGCATTCAAGAACACTTTTTGTATCTTATCATTGTTGATATGACTTTCATTAAGCGCATCAACAAGCATATGTCCCGTAGTGGAGATAATAATCGGGTTATTCATCTCATAGGATATAAACCCGAATTCCATAGATAATTTATACCAAGTATCAAATCGAGAATCCCAACCCTTCTCAAATCCGGCTTCTTTATGATCCTGAGGACTATTTGTTATAATATCTTCGACTTGTTCACGAGTAAAGGTAAGCTCATCGCTTTTATAAATCTTTTTATACTCCGGCACCTTCATTTCGTACTTTTCGGTATAGTACAGCTTTGCCGTAATTAAATTTGCCGCAACTTCATGAATGACTGTGCTTGTTAAAATCTGTCCTTCAAATGGTAAAATACATTTCAAAAATTCCGCTATGCGAGCAGGATTGCGCATAGTGGTAGAAAATGAAAGTGGTTTATATTCCTTTTGTCTTTCTTTAGCCATAAACACCTCAATAATTTTTCACAAGGACTTCATATGTATCCTTTTCGGTATTGTCATTAAAGCTTATATAATTGCTCTTTACACGCACGATATTGTACTGTTGCGCCCAATAGTTGAATGTACCATTGTATTTTTTTCTATGCCATAAAACATTGGAAACGGCAAAGCGCACATGTCGAGCGTTTAGTTCATCAAGAACTCTAATAAGACGCATCTCACAATCTTCATCCCAAAGTTTATTGTACTCACTGAATGTAATTAAGTAAGGCGGATCAAGATAGACGAAATCTTTCTCGGTTATTTCAACGGAATTTAAGAACGCTTCAAAGTCCGTACTGTTAAATTGAATATCTTTACTCTTTACAAATTCAAAGTAACCTTTTAATGCCGCTACTACGTTATTATTAAAATCAACATTGCCAACAGGTAAATTAAAATCACCTTTAGCGTTAAATCTAATCATATGGTTAAACCCATATATTAACAAAAGATAGAGTAATAAAGTGTTATTTTTGTCCGCATTAAAGTCAGCGCGCAAATTAGTGTAAGCATCCTTATTGTATTTTGCAAAATAGGTTTTTGGAAATTCTTTACGCAACTCTTGCGGAATGTCTTTACCAAAATAAGTAGCTGATAGAGCATATTGCTCAATCAAAGTTTGGATATTACTCCAAAACGCATCTTCATTGTTACTATAGGCGATAAGAAGTTTATGCAAAGCTACCATATTAGAATCAATATCATTCAACAAATATTGTTTTGCCTGTGTATTTAAAAACACACTTCCGCCGCCACAAAATGGCTCAATGAATCTATTGATGTCTTTGGGAAAATTCTCCTTGAGCTGAGGAAGGAGTTTGAATTTATCTCCCACATAAAAGAAAGGAGAACGATTAAATGTTTTTCTCAATGATGTTTCCATTATTTATTCACCTCTACCAAGAACAGCATTTCCTTATGATCTGAAAAACTCGTTTTGCCGGCATTAAAAAACTGATGAGATTTTTCAAAACACGACAATTTTCCTTTTGATGCCAAAACTTGCTTTATGTTTTCAAGTGTCATTTTGTTTAAAGACGAACTACTCTTTGAAGCATAGGTGTTGTTGTAAGACACTAAAATGTATTTACACTTTAAGTCATTGATTAGTGCTGTAAAGGCATCAAGTGCTGTTGCTCTACAATACTCGCTCATATTCTCAGGTTTAGGTTTTAATGCTACGCCATATAGTTCGGGTTTTTTCCAAGATGCTATATTTTCTAACACGTGATAAAACCTGCTGTACTGACGCGAATTGTAAGGAGGATCGATATATACTATATCGCATTCCAAAGACTTAGCTAATATGTTTGCATCTTCTCTATAAATGCTTATCGTAGATTCAGTGTGATATGGAGATATAAGGTCGAATTTGAATTGGTCTTTAAGTGTATGTCCCTTAATATAAGCATCATAATGTCCAACGGTATTTGCAATTTTATCAATAGAGTATAACAACGAAGCAATTAGGATTGAATGCTCTTTATCATTTATATCGTTTGCTTTTTCTATGCGTTCTCGAATTTCACCTATAAGGATGGCATCATTATGTGAGAAGAATTTTCCACCAAAGTTTGTAGAAACATAATTCTCTCTAAGGTCAATCACTTGCAATGATTGAAAAGTATTTTTATAATGTTCAATCTTCTCTTTGTCATATTGCGACTGCATAAAGAATGCTTTATAAATCAACTCATTAGAATAGAGAAAATCATTGATTACAACTTTTGACATTCTATCTAACGCAGTTTTTGCAATAATACCCGTACCAGCAAAGATATCGCAAAACGAAGATCCGCTACATTGAGAGTCGATTATTTCAAATATCCAGTCGGCAAGTTTATACTTACTACCGGTATATCTTCTATTCCAGATTTCGTAAGACATATAAACTCCCAATTAAAAACTTATTTCGTGTTTAACACAAAATTCATCAAACGCTTTTTTCGCCAAGCGACTGGGATTATAATTGCCATTCTCCCAACGATTGATAGTTGCGAAACTGACGCCCAATTCATGCGCCAAATCTTCCTGAGATAATTTAAGTTGACTGCGAACTTGTTTAATCTTCTCTGAGAAACTCATCACATTTAACTCCAAAACTATTGCATTTATTATAACACTTTTTATATCGAAAGTAAATACTTTGTAAACGATTATTTTGGCTATCGCTTATTTTTACAAACAGGTAAAGAAAATAGCCAAAACAAAGTTTTAGCATATTTTGAACGAACAGCAATCGGGAAACCCGATTCTGTTTTTTATTTTCGTCCACAAAGGAAAATCGGGTATCCCGATTGTTCACGATGTCAGTTTTCAAAATCTACGGATTTTGGGAAAACTCTTTACCTGCTTGTAATTTCGGCTTGATTCCCAAAATAATTCCGTGCTTCTTGGTTGCAAAACCGAGCATAAATGTACTTGGTTATATGGGCGGATGCGAAAGAAATTTTTGACGTTTCGGTTGTGAAACGCAAAAAAGTGTCCTTGGATATATAGAGGGGTATGAAAAATTTCTTTGAAAAAATTTAAGTACAGACCGTCAACTTTTACGAAAAACTGTCCTTGGTATAGTAGAGGGAAAAACTTTTGAAAGAAATTTTATCGTCACGTCTATAT
>CAMWNK010000023.1 GCA_947175555.1 uncultured Clostridia bacterium
ATCTTGCACCCTTGAGGGTGTGCTTGTTTCTTGCGTCTCGCATTCAATCAGGCGATTATCGACTAAATTAGCCTTAATTGTTCTATTTTGTTCTAAATTATGCGTATTATCATAATTATTTGAGGGTTTTGACTGTAAGTTATCGCTTTTAGGCTCAGGCGTGAGCTTTGCGGTATCATTATCGTTAACGTCGGTTGATTGCGAGAATTTAAGATACGACTCCTGCTGAGCAAGAGCCGACATAACGAATTTATATACTGCGGCAAATACCTTGTTACTGTCCTTAAAACGCACTTCCCTCTTATTGGGATGTACGTTGACGTCAAGCTGATCTATAGGCATGTCTATATTAATGACATAGACGGGATAAGTACGCTTCATGAGCGTAGTCCCGTATGCTTGAGCTACCGCGGTCGAAATAATATTGTTGCCTATCACTCTGCCGTTGATAATAGCTGTTTGATAATTCCTGTTATGCTTGCCGTATCCCTGCTTGCCTACATAGCCGCTTACGGATATGTCTCCTATGCTGCGAGTATGCTCAATAAGGTTTTGAGCTATTTCACTGCCGTATACGGCATAGATGGCGTTAAGCAAGCCGTTGGAGGTGTTGAATATCTGCTCGCCGTCTGCAACGTATGTAAAGGATATATCGGGATTGGCAAGAATCAACTGGCTGACTGTATATGTAACGTCTTTTTCTTCCTGTTTAGGCTTTTTTAAGAACTTAAGCCGAACGGGTGTATTGAAAAAGATATCTCTTATTTCCGTAGTCGTGCCCTGACCTCTGCCGCAGGGACGTATATCTTCTATTGCTCCGCCGCTAATATTAAGGCTGAATGCGCTGTCTGCGCCCGAGCAAGACGTCAGCGTCATTTTCGATACAGCGGCGATAGATGCGAGCGCTTCTCCTCTAAACCCCAACGTGTTGATTGAAAAAAGGTCGTCGGCGCTATCGATTTTCGAAGTAGCATGAGGCATTACTGCTCTGGTAAGATCTTCTTTATCCATTCCGCAGCCATTATCGCTGATGCGAATATAGGAAATTCCGCCGTCGGATATCTCTATGCTTATAGTGTCTGCGCCGGCGTCGATACTGTTTTCTATCAATTCCTTTACGACGCTTGCCGGTCTTTCGACTACTTCGCCTGCGGCTATTTTGTTGTAAATCTCAGGTTTAAGAATATTAATCTTAGCCATATATATCTCCTTTGGTTAAATCTGCCTTTTTGCAGAATCGACAAGCTCGTGCAATATCGAAAATGCTTGAATAGGCGAAAGCGTATCTATGTCGATAGCTCTAAGTTTATCCCTGAAGGTATTATTATCGCATATTGTCAATAAGTTGTCGTCATCAGATGATTTGTCGAGAGTAAGAGGCGAGTTTTCAAGTTGCTTGGATATCTCTTTAGCCCTTGTAATTACGGACTTGGGGATGCCTGCAAGCCCTGCAACTTCGATACCGAAGCTCTTATTGGTGCCTCCGCGCATGATTTTATGTAAGAAGATTACAGAATTTTTGCTCTCGGCTGCAGTTACTTTATAATTGCGTACGCCCTCTATCCTTCCTTCCAGTTCCGTCAATTCGTGATAATGAGTAGAAAATAGCGTCTTGCATTTAATGCGCCTTGCTATATCTTCCACCACCGCTCCTGCAATGGATAGACCGTCGAACGTGGACGTTCCTCTGCCTATTTCATCTAGTACTACAAGGCTCGATATAGTTGCTCTTTGCAAAATAGTGGCAACCTCTATCATCTCTACCATGAACGTACTTTGTCCGTACGATAAGTCGTCGGCGGCGCCTATTCGGGTAAAAATCCTATCCGCAATAGCAATTTTCGCACTCTTTGCAGGCACGTAACATCCGATATGCGCCATGAGCGTTATTAAGGCGACTTGTCTCATATAGGTGCTTTTACCCGCCATGTTGGGGCCGGTAATTATCATCATTCTCTCTTGAGAGCAATCCAATGAGCAATCGTTGGGGACAAAGTCGTTTCTTTTCAGCAATTTTTCGACGACGGGATGACGTCCTCCGACTATCGAGGTGGATAAATCTTCTGATATAGTAGGCTTGCAATACCCGTTTTCTAACGCTACGACGGCAAAAGACAGCAGTGTGTCGAGCGCCGCGATATTGCGCGACGTGGACTGAAGCTCGGGTATGAAGGCTGAAACTTCCTTTTTTACATCGTCGAATATTTTCAGCTCCAACTCCAACGCCTTTTCGGTGCTGCCGAGCACTTTATCTTCGATTTGCTTGAGCTCTTCCGTGATATATCGCTCGCCTGTGGTAAGAGTCTGCTTTCTGATATATCGCATTGCAGGCACCTTGCCAACGCTGCCCTTAGCAACTTCGATATAATATCCGAATACTTTGTTGTAGGATATCTTAAGATTCTTTATGCCCGTTATCTCGCGCTCTTGAGCTTCTAAACGCGTAAGCCACTTGGTACTTTCTTTGCCTGCGTTGCGATACGAATCGAGGTCGGTGGAAAAGCCTTCTTTAATAATTCCGCCCTCTTTAATCGTTATAGGCGCCTTTTCGTCTATAGTATCCGATATGAGCGCGCAGATGTCGGCAAGGTCGAATATATTGTCGTTAATCCGATTAAGATATTCGGCTGTCATAGTGGCAAGTATGTCTTTAAGCGCAGGAATATTTTTAAGAGATTCCCCTATTGCAAGCAAATCTCGCGGCGAGATGGTGCCGTAAGCCAATCTGCTTGCAAGACGCTCGATATCTTTAACGGATTTAAGCAGTTGAAGAAGTGTATTTCGTTCGCTCGTTTTGCTTATCAACTCCTCGACGCAATCAAGCCTTTCTTGTATGCGCTTTTTATTACGCAGCGGCTGCTCTATCCAGCGGCGCAGATTTCTTGCTCCCATATTGGTACGTGTGCTGTCAAGTACCCATAATAATGACGCCTTGCGCTTGGAGTCGCGCGCATTTTGCAATAGCTCGAGATTGATGCGAGTATTGCTGTCCATATTGAGATAATTATTATTTTGTCTGTAACTGATGTTGTTAATGTGAGACAAAGACCGCTTTTGCGTCTCGTTGACGTAAGCAATCAGAGCGCCGCATGCGCCGATTGCATAATTTTTTCCATCCAGTTCAAACGCGCTGAGGGTGGCGACGCCGAAATGCTTTTTAAGTGTGTCGGCGGCTTTTGACAGGGTGAATTCTCCTTCGAAATACTTAGAAAACTTAGGCATCCTGCCCGCCTTGACGCAAGAAAAACCGTTGCTTACTCCATATACGTATTCATCGCAGATAATTTCGGCGGGAGAAATGTTTACGAGCATGTCGTCCATGCCTTCCAGCTTGACGGCTTTATCCTCGTATACGGAAAATTCGCCTGTGGAAATGTCCAGCCATGCCAGCGCGTAACGCTCGCTATCTCCGTGGCAACAGGCGATATAGTTGTTTTTCTTTTCTTCAAGTAAGGAATCCTCTATTACCGTACCGGGAGTAATGACTCTTACTACGTCTCTATCAACCATTTTGCCGCCCGTATCTTTAGGCGTATTGAGCTGCTCGCATACGGCAACTTTATGTCCCAAAGCTATCAGCTTGGCTATATATGTATCTGCGGCATGATATGGTACTCCGCACATCGGAGCGCGTTCGTCAAGACCGCAGTTGCGACCCGTAAGCGTGAGATCGAGTAAATCCGACGCCAATATCGCGTCGTCGAAAAACATTTCGTAAAAGTCGCCGAGACGGTAAAAGACAATGCAGTCTTTATACTTTTCTTTCAGCTCCAGATAGGAGCGCATCATCAGAGAGGGTTGCTTAGTCGTAGTCATATCAGTTGATCACCTTTCCGAATAACGACGCGGATTTAGAACTTTCTATCTCTACGTCGAAGAATTTTCCTATGTCCCCTATGTTGCCGTTAAAAGTTACCATTCTGCCGCAATCGGTCCTGCCGCATACGGCGTTGTCGAGCTTGGGCGCGATATCTTCGCACAATACTCTGCATACTCTGCCTTCGTATGTCTTGGATACTTCTTTGGTGATTTTATTCTGAAGCGCGACAAGGCGCATTATTCTGTCCTTTGCAACTTCGGGCGCTATCTGCGGCATTGCCGCCGCGGGAGTACCCTTTCTTACAGAATAAACGAAGGTGAACGCGCCTGAATACTTCACTCTTTCCACAAGGTCGAGAGTGTCAAGGAAGTCTTGCTCTTCCTCGTACGGGAATCCTACCATAATGTCCGACGTTATGCCGCAGTCGGGAATTTTTGCCCTGATATTGTCAATAATGTCGAGATAATCGCCTCTTGTATAATGCCTGTTCATCAGCTTAAGGATTTTATCCGAACCGGATTGTACGGGCAGATGAATATTATTGCATATATTTTCGCTGCCTGCTATCACGTCTATGAGGTCAAGACTGAAATCTTTGGGATGCGACGTCATAAACCTTATGCGGTGATCGCCATTAAAGGATGCAAGTTTCTCAAGTAAATCCACAAATCCGTGTTTAAGATTGAGGTCGTTGCCGTAAGAATTTACGTTTTGTCCAAGCAGAGTTATCTCCTTGTAGCCCGCATCGAGCATTGACTTGAATTCGTCTATGACCTCTTCTGGCTTTCTGCTGCGCTCTCGCCCGCGAACGTAAGGAACTATGCAATAGGTGCAAAAATTATTGCATCCGTACATGATATTGATCCATGCGTTGGTGCCGCTCGTGCGATAAATGGGGATATCTTCGTTGATAGAGGGCTTTTCCTCGTCTTGAATCTCGACAACGGGCTTTCTTGCTTGAGTAAACTGAGTAATATACTCTCCCAGTCTGTCAAGATTATTGGTGCCGATGACTATATCTACGAAAGGCAAGCGTTTCCTTAGCTCTTCTCCCGCCCTTTCTTGCTGAGTCATGCAGCCCATGACGACGATTATCAGGTTGCGATTGGCTTTTTTATACTTTTTTGCAGCTCCGATATTGCCTATCGCGCGCTTTTCCGCATTGTCGCGTATGCAACAAGTATTAAATAAAAGCAAATCGGCGTCCGCCTCGTCTTGGCAGGGCTCATAACCTAAAGATTTAAGTATGCCGGCGGCCTTCTCCGATTCGTGCACGTTCATCTGGCAGCCGTATGTAATTATCTTATACTTTTGCATATAACAATTATAGCCGTAACGGCAAAATTTTTCAAGTAAACAATACGCGTGCGGGTGTAATAATGAAAGAAAATATTTATAAAAAAAAGAAAAGACCTATAATCCTTAAGATATTCTTAGGTCTGCTTATAGCTATGCTGACTGTGTGCATAGTGGCGGTATTGTCTGCTGTGTGCGTGTTGTATACCGGAAGTGAAAAAATAGATGCGGATAAACTCATGTCGTCCACTGCGCGGATAACGGTGCGCAATACGCACGGAGGGGAATTGTCGCTGCCTGCAACATACGACAAAAATATTTCTGCGCAAGATATACCCGAAAATATAAAAAAGGCATTCATATCTCTCGAAGATAAGAGATTTTATAAGCATCACGGACTTGATTACGTGCGAATAGGCGGAGCTATGCTGCATAATATATCTGCAGGCAAAATGAAAGAAGGCGGCTCGACTATATCTCAACAGCTGATAAAGAACACTCACCTATCGGCTGAAAAGAGCTTTAACAGAAAGATAGAAGAGGCAAGGCTTGCAATTCAACTGGAGAGGCAATACTCAAAAGACGACATACTCGCCATGTATCTTAACGTACTCTACTTCGGTAGCGGAGTATATGGAGTGAAAAATGCGTCAAGGGTGTTTTTCGATAAAGATATATCGCAACTGAGTGTTGCGGAAAGCGCAATACTTGCGGGGATTGTAAAGAGCCCTACAAAATATAATCCTATCAATAATTACGATAATTGTATGGAAAGAAAAGACGTCGTGCTGGGCGTGATGCGTAAATGCGAAGCGATAAGCGAAAATGAGTATAACGAGGCAAAAAATTGCAATATTATTATAAAAAAGTATGTAAATGAGAATAATTCAGCCGATAAATATCTGATAGCGGCAATGGAAGAAAGCTGTGATATACTGAATCTGACAATGCAACAGCTTGTATACGGCGATTATACAATAGACACGTATATGGATAATAACGCCATGAATGCCCTAACCTTATCCGTAGGCAACGAGGCGTTGTACATTGCAAATGAAGCCGGCAATAAGCCCGACGGAATGGGAATAATAGCAGACAATAATACTTGCGGCATTAAGGCCTTCTATGCCAACTGCGACTACTCTCCGCGTACGACGCGCAGACAGCCTGCATCTGCGATAAAGCCGCTTGCATGTTATCTGCCCGCAATAGAGAAGGGTATAATATCTCCTGCGAGCATTATCAAGGACGAAGCAATCAATATGGGCGGTTATCAACCGCAAAATTACGGCGGAGAGTATTACGGAAACGTGTCTGTAAGGTATGCATTGGAAAAATCATTGAATATCCCCGCCGTCAAGATAATGGATGCCGTAGGCATAGATGAATGCTGCTCAATGCTAAAAGAGCTTGATATAAACGTAGATAGCAATGATTATAACTATTCTACAGCTCTCGGAGGAATGACGTACGGAGTAACGGCTATTGAGCTTATCGGCGGATATATGGCTATTGCAAACGGAGGCTTATACTCTCGCCCGACCTTTATAAAATGTATTTACGATAGCGATGGAAATATCGTATATCAACATATATGCGATAAAAAGCGTGTTTTTTCTACTCAAACAGCATATTTAATGACTGATATGTTATCTGACGTAGTAAGTAAAGGAACTGCTGTAAAAATGTCGGATATAGGATGCAGCATAGCTGCAAAGACAGGTACGGTAGCATGTCAGTCAAACTCAAACTTCAATACCGATGCTTATAATGTAAGCTATACTTCAATTGATACGATGGCGATATGGCAAGGTAATCTATGCGGCAAGTCGGATTATATGCTGTCGGGAAAAGTAACGGGAGGCGGTTGCCCGACATTGATAGCATCGTCTGCGTATAAACTGATGTATAATAATGTATCTGAAATCCCTTCATTTTCAATTCCTGACGGTATAGTGCAAGTAAATCTTGATAAGATTGCTTACGATGATGGCGAATTGATACTTGCAAGCGATAATGCGCCGCAAAAAAGCATCGTTACAGAGATATTCAGTACCGTTAATATGCCCATGCTCAAGGATACGACATATGACAATCCTTGTCTCAATGACTATAATATAGAGATAGGCGACGGCATTATGCACATTGATATCTGCGCTAACCCGAGATTGAGCTATAGAATAATTAAGCAATCTCTTATATCAAGACAGCAATCGGTGGCGGACCTCAATAGCGGAGAAAGACAATACAGAGTTGATTTAGAATACAATCAAGGCTTATTCTCAGATAAGGTAATAATTGTCCCTTACTACCTTGACGATAACAATATCGAGCATATCGGCTATCCCGTACACGTTGCGGGATAACCGTTGATATTGGTAAAAGTAGAAAATAATAGGCTTAATTATTCTTAATTATCAATAAAATCATAACTATTTGCACGTTTTCTTGTGTCAATCCGCTTGTTTTACAATCAATATGGGCGTTTCGTCATATGAGCACAGATTATATCGACTGAACTGCTCTTCCCACTTATAAATAATATCTTGAATAAGCGTTGTTCAATCGATTGCTTTTAGATAACTTAGCAAATCTATTAAACTAATCATGCTAAATGTCGGCGCATCATATTGAGGACTTTTGTCTCTATGCGAGATACCTGTACTTGCGATACCCCGAGTACAGACGCTATCTCGCTCTGAGTCTTGTCTCTGTAATAGCGCAAAATAATTACGGTTTTTTCTCGCTCGGGCAATTCTTCAAGCAGCTTTTTTAACAATATCTTATCTATCAGTTCATCGCTGTCGTCCTCGGACGGTAACTTATCCATTACGCATTGACCGCTCTCGTCGTCGTACTTTTCGTATAGCGATACAGGGTACTTATTGCTGTCCATCGCAAATATTATCTCTTGTCTGTCTACGCCGAAATATTCGGAAAGATGCTCTATTGTGGGCGACTGACCGTTCAGCTGTAGATATTCGTCCATGTAGGCGTGAAGTTTTGTCGACAGCGTCTTGAGCGCGCGACTGACCTTGACTGCGCCGTCGTCGCGGATAAATCGCTTGATTTCTCCCGCAATCATAGGTACGGCGTAAGTTGAAAACTTAACTCCGTATGACGAATCGAAATTATTTATAGCCTTAACTAGCCCCATACATCCCAGCTGCATAAGATCTTCATAGTCAATCTGAGCATTCTTATATCGCTTTACAATGCTCTTGATAAGCGGAAGATTGGACGTGATTAAGGTTGCCTTGCTGTCATCGTCTCCCTTTTGAGCGCTTTCAATCAGCTTGATTGTGTCCTCGTGTGCCAACATCTTTCTGACCTCTGATGATTTTAGTCATAACGACCGTCGTGCCTCTGTCTGCGGAGGACGTTACTGCGACATCGTCCATAAACGTACGCATTAAGGTAAAGCCCATTCCGCTCCTCTCCTGTTCGGGCTTGGTAGTGAAAAAGGGTTCCATCGCCTTGTTTACGTCCTCGATGCCGCGTCCGTTGTCGGATACGGTAACGATTGCCGTGTTATCGCCGTCGATAACGACACTTAAGTCTATGTATTGGCTCTCATCTCCTTCATAGCCGTGAACGATGCTGTTGGTAACCGCCTCGGACACGGCGGTCTTTATGTCGTTAATCTCTTCAATAGTGGGATTGAGCGACACGCAGAACGCAGCCACGCACGACCTTGCGAAGGCTTCGTTGGAACTGATTGCGCTGAGTTTCATATCGAATCTATTCATAATTACCTCTTAAATTGCTATCTTTTTCATGATTGTATACATTCCGCTCATAGATATTATTCTGTCAATGTGCGAGTGCGGATTGGCTATATAGACGTTTTTGCCCATAGCTTTGAGTTTTTTATACCGTCCGAGCAACATGCCTATGCCTGTGCTGTCCATAAACGATACTTCTCCAAAATCGAATACGACATTATTGCCCGTATTGCAAAGCTGAGAGTCGAGTTGATTTCTCAAAGCCGCCGCGCAACTCTCGTCGAGTTCGCCGCGCAATGATATTACTGTGTAGATTCCTTTAGAAGATATTATCGATTGCATAAATATATCTGCTCCTATTAGTTGCAGATATTAGTGTAATGTATAGGAAATGTCGAAAAAATTCTGTTTTTAATCAGCTTAATGCATTATTATTACACGCATACATCTCAATCCGTATAACGCGTGCAGGCGGGAGGAGATTAGATAATTATTCTTAAAGACATCTTAAAATATTCTATAGACTCATGAGCGGATAATAATAGATAAGTTTTATAATATAAAATCAATATGTCGATAATCGATAATGTTGACAATTATAATCAATGCACTGAATAGCAACATAATAGCTGCTACTGTATATCTGTTGTAATATGAGTAGCAGCTAAAAGCAAATATTGAGTTATTTTTAACGGTTGGTTGTAAGCGATTAAACCGCGCTATGATATTGGATTGATGGCTGTGCCTAATTATTGGTTGAGATTAGATTATAAAGCGCGCTCATATTGCCCTTATTGAGATTATAATAAAAGCATCTTCCGTCATATATGCCGTCATTGCCCCTGATAACGTTATAACCGCAGTCGTCGGGATGAATCTGCAAAAGCAGCCTGTCAAAAGGCATACCGTTATGAGATTGCGCGCCGGCGTAGTTGAATACCAGCCATGAGCCCTTTAACAGTTCCTTGATAGTAAGATTGTGGATACTGACGCCGAAAGCAGGCATTTCGTAGCCGCCTTCGTTCATTGAAGCGATAGCTTTTACTAACTCATTATACTTATCGCTCCCTTTGTCGTATGACGCGGCGACTTTACCTTCCGACATAATCTCGATATTGTCTGCGGCAATTAAAATCGAATCTATCTGCGCTTCATATTCTGTCATAATGCAATACATACTCCTATAATGTGATAATAAGACAATTATATTCGACTGCTTTGCTTAATTATATAGCTTGCAGGCTATAAAGTCAATGCAATAAAAAAATCCGCCTCTTATCAAGGCGGATAATTGCTGTGATTGACGGATATTAAACTCTGGACATATAGCTACCGGTACGAGTATCGATACGGATAACGTCATCCTCGTTGACAAACAGTGGTACGTTGACTACATAACCTGTCTCAAGCGTAGCGGGCTTGGTCGCACCGGTTGCGGTATTACCCTTTGCGCCGGGCTCGCAATGAACTATCTTAAGCTCGACGAAGTTGGGAGCTTCTACGGAGAAAGCGCTGCCGTTATAGAAGTTGACGCTGACTTCACCGTTCTCGCTGACGAACTTGAGCGCATCTTCGCATACGTCCTTATTGAGCGGAAGCATATCGAACGTCTCGGGGTCCATAAAATAATACAAATCGTCGTCGTTGTAAGAATAAGTCATGGTCTTGCGCTGAATGTGAGCGGTGGGATACTTATCCGAAGGGTTGAACGTGATTTCCACTACGCCGCCTGATATGACGTTGCGGAGCTTGGTGCGGACGAATGCCGCGCCCTTACCGGGCTTAACGTGTAAAAAATCCACGACGGTATATACCTTACCGTCCATTTCAAAAGTAATTCCCTTTCTGAAATCACCAGCCATAATGAAATCTGCCATAAAAACCTCCGCAAGCGATTTGCTAATAATTAATTGCCGTCTATTATAATAAGGGATTTAGACGACTTTGTCAAATTATAAGCGCCATCTTCGGTAATTTTTAACATATCTTCAATCCTTACGCCAAATTTACCTGCAATATATACGCCCGGCTCTACAGTAATTACCGTGCCTGCAGGCAAAGGAGCGCTATATCGAGGAGATAAAACGGGCTCTTCGTGAATGTCTATTCCTACGCTGTGTCCCAAAGAGTGAGTAAAATACTCTCCCAATCCTACAGCCGTAAGATAATCTCTTGCCGCCTTATCCGCATCGCGACCTGTAATGCCCTCGCGCAAAGCGTCTATACCAATAATATTTGCCTTAAGCACGCTGTCGTATACTCTGCGCATTTGTGCATCGATATTTCCAAGTGCTACGGTACGCGTCATGTCGCTGCAATAGCCGTTTAGCTTTGCGCCGAAATCCATGGTTATAAATTCACCGTCGCTTAGCTCTCTGAAGGTGGGATGCGCGTGCGGACAAGCAGTATTTTCTCCAAATGCAACTATCGTATCGAACGCCGTGCGTGCTCCGCTACTATTGATAAAGTAATCCAATCTTGCGGCAATCTCAATCTCGGTTACACCGCGCTTGATATAAGGCAAAATATAGCTAAAAGCCTTGTCTGTTATCGCCTGCGAACGAATAATTGCCTCCACCTCGCAATCAGACTTGACCGCCCTCATGTCGGCTATTACTTTGTGTATAGGAATCAGCGCGCGGCGACTATCTAAATTGTCATAACTATAACCGTCAAATGACCCGATAAGGCTACAAAACGCTACGTAAGATATATCTTCGTCTATGCCGATACGACTTTTTCCGCATAGCAGCTTGAATATATCGTCGTTATTGCCGTCGATAATTTCGTAAATGTCGCCAAGTAAAGACGTCAGTTCTGTCGTATAACGCTTATCTGTATAAATATATCTCTTATCATCGGCAATAACTATGGTGATATCGTCCGAGGTATAACCTGTAAGATACAGCGTGTCTGAGGGCGCAGAAATGACAAGCGCGTCGCAGTCGCACTTGCTATACAGCCTATTTATCAAAGAAATATAATGCTCTTTCATATTAAAAAAAGATATCTATCAAAGCTATTTATTATACGCAATATAGTAATTTTTCATTGTTAGGGCGTCTGCCGTCTGACTTCCTGCGCTTTCGCACACTATATAAGGCTTAAGATTATAATCGGAGATAACCTCAAGCAAAGGCTCGAAAGGAGGACCGTATTCAGTGTCGCCGAACGTAAGATGTCTAAGCTCGCCCTTAGAGGTATATTGTATCTTAGAAAAGTGTACGTGCATAATGTGGCACTTGTCTTCGCCTACGCCCTCAAGCAAGGCGTCTATTGTGCGCTTATAGTCGTCTTTATTAAAGTATATTCCGCAATCCCTTGCATTGAGATGTCCGAAGTCTATACATGGTATAAAGGTAGGATGCAGCGAACACATTCTTATCACTTCTTCGAGCGTGCCAAGTTGAGCTACCTTACCCATTGTCTCAATACAAAGATAACTGTCGTTATAACCGTATTGCTCCTTGAGTTCGGCTACCTTTTCCAGTCTGCGCATGAGTACGTCCATGGCATCGCTGCGAGCTGCCTTAAGGGGCGAACCGGGGTGAATCACACACCTTCTCCCTCCGAAAGCGCTAAGCGCGGCGAATGAGTCGAATATGTATCTGTGATTGTTTTCCGCCTTATCTTCTTCAAGCGTAGCCAAATTAATAAAGTACGGCGCGTGTACGGAAATCTCTATACCGCAAGCGGAAAACTCCGCGCCGATTGAACGAGCGGTATCTTCCTTGATCTGAACTCCTCTGCCGAATGAATACTCGAAGCAATCGAGATTCAACGACTTAAGCCACGCGGCAGCCTGAATCGTCTTAGTATACCCCTGCTGAGCGAACTGCTCGCAACAACCGCTCGGTCCGAATTTAATCATAATATAACACTCTCAATCGCGCAAGCTACATCAGAGTTTAACTGTGCGATTAATGCCTCCTTGGAAGTAAATTTACTTATTCCTCTGATTCTTTTTACAAATCGTACGGCAATGGTCGATCCGTACAAATCACCTTGATACCCTATTATATACGTCTCCACATTATTAGTGAAATCATCAAACGTAGGGTGCGTGCCAACATTGGTAATACCCTTATATAGCTTCCCGTTTACATCTACGATACTGCAATATACGCCGTCGGCAATCAGCTCTTTATCGGCAGATGTATTAAAATTGGCAGTAGGAAATCCAAGCAATCTGCCCTGATGCCTGCCGTGAATAACCGTGCCTGTTATAAAGTACTCAAGAGGAAGCATGGCATTGACGCGCTCTATATCTCCGCTTCTGAGGTAGGAACGAATATCTCGAGATGCAATTTTGCGTCCGTCTACAAGCGTAAGATTGACTATATATAAAGGTATATTGCTATCCCTAAGATAATCTTGCAATAAGCCGACATTGCCCTTGCCGCCTGCCCCAAACGTGTAATCGCTGCCTGCAACTATTCCCTTAATATTGAAATGCTTAATTAATACGTCAATAAATTCTCTTGCGGGCATAGCCATGAGCTGCTCATTGTAATGCGCGCGGATAACCGTATCAACGCCCAATTCCTGCGCTCTGATAAGACGCTCGGAATAAGTAAGCACGAGCTTAGAATCTCTGCCGAGAAAACTCGCAGGATTGTTGTCAAAGGTAAACATCGCAGGATATGCTCCTATGCCGCCGCATACGTCGATAGCCTTATCAATCAATGCCTTATGTCCGTTGTGCAAGCTGTCGAAAAAGCCGAGGCACAATACAAGCGGTCTGTCGCTCTTATCAAAAATATCAAGCGTATTTATTCCCATAAGTTAGTTACCGCCTTGATTCCGCTCTCTCCCCTAATTGCGATGCAATATATCTGTCCGTCCACAGTAATTCCAAATCGCTCCGCATCTACATCGAATTGTACGCTTACGCCGTTGAGGAACTTATGTCTTAAAGAGTAAGGCAAATCGTAAATCGGCATAAAGCGCGAGACAATATCAATAGTGGGTATCATGCCTTGCAATACATCGACTTTCAGTTCTTCAAGCGGGCTGCACTGAGAGAGGGAAATATGTCCGCTGTAGGTACGTATCAAACTGCTCATACATGCGCACGTCCCTGCAGATTGTGCAATATCGCGCCCTAAGGAACGGATATACGTGCCGCCGCCGCAGTCTATATCGAGTAAAATCGATTGGCACTTATCGCTATCTGCCACAATATGCGAATAGTCGCTAACGCCGTTAACTGCCGCAATACGAATATCGCGTATATGAACGCAGACAGACTTGAGCTCTACGTCGCAGCCCTTGCGCATAAGTTGATAAGCCTTCACTCCGCCTATACTCTTGGCGCTGAACTTGGGCGGCAACTGCATGATATCGCCGATATTATTGAGTATCCCTTCTTTTACGGCGGACAGCGTAGGCAATGCGCAGTCGCAATCGATAATATTGCCTGTAATATCCAATGTGTCGGTAGTCTTGCCGAATACAAATTCCGCTCTATAGCCCTTTATCTTATCGGACAGCATATCGAAAAGGCGCGTTGCTTTACCTATACATACGGGCAATACGCCGCTTGCCATAGGATCGAGCGTGCCGGTATGTCCTACCTTGACTTTAACGCCATATTGATTGAAAATTGCGCGTTTTATAATCCCAACGACAGCCGCCGAAGAGATTCCTTGAGGCTTATCGACAGGTATAACACCGCTTAAAGACTGTCCCTGCACGCCTTGAGTACCTTATCCTTAACGTCTTCGTAATAGCCGCTTATACGACAACCCGCAGCACGCGCGTGTCCGCCTCCGCCGAACGTAGACGCTATAACGCCCGCATTTGCGCTGCCGTCTGTACGCAGACTGATTTTATAGCTCATATCGCCTATTTCTACGATAGAAATTGCTATAGCTACGCCTTCGATATCGAGAATATAATTGATTATCCCTTCGGTATTGGATAATGATGTGCCTGTCGATTCAAAGTCCTCTGCGCCTATCTTGATAAGCGCAATTTTACCGTCTTCGAAAAACTTTGCGGCAGATAAAACCTTGCAACGCAGTGCAAATACGCGAGGAGAAACAGTCTTGATAAAATGCTCGACTATCTTATCCGCTTGGATATCATACCTAAGAAGCTCTGCGGCAGTGAGCATCGTGTCTTCTGTAACGGAAGAAAATGAAAAAGCTCCGCTGTCGGTAACCAAGGCGCTGTATAGCAACTTTGCGGTAATATCGTCTACTCGCGCATTGCTCTTTGAGCATATGACCTTAATCACCTTATACATTATCTGTGCGGTTGCAGCCGCTTCTGTTGCTATAAGGTGAAGGTCCGAAATATTGCCCGAAAATGGATGATGATCGATTATCAACCGCTTAGCAGCGCGCGAATAAATAGACGACATGACGCCCATTCTCGTTTCGTCATGGCAATCAACAGCTATTGCTAAATCATATCTAACATCGGATATAGTGTTGATTATCTCGCATGCGCCGTCAAGGTAATTCAGCTTACCGTAAATCTTGTCGTTGCAATATACATCGGCTGTAATTGACGCACTGCGCAAAACTCGGCATAAAGCAAGCCCCGAGCCGATAGTATCGCCGTCGGGGTTGATATGACATATTATAGCTACCCTGCGCGACGCAAGCGCGCAATCGGCTATGTTGTCGATAAGAGTCTCAATAGTCTTAGCCGCGTTCCTCACCGCTATTGATCTCCCTTATTATTTTATCGATTTTTATGCTGTAATCAACGCTGTCGTCATAAAAAAACTTGAGCGAAGGCATAGCGCGAAGTTTTATCTTATCGGCTATGCGGGCGCGAAGATAACCTGCCGCGCTGTTGAGTCCTGCGACTACCTCGTGCGGATCTGCGCCGTATACGCTGACGTATATCTTGGCTTGGTCAAGTTCGGTATCCGTTCTAACGGACATGACGCTTATCATTCCGCTTACGCGAGGGTCCTTAACGCCCTCGGCAAGCACGGATGAAAGCTGCTTTTTAATCTCAGAATCGACTCTTTCAATTCTTCCCATTATTATTCACCTGCACGAGTAAATACGCCTCGATAACGTCGCCCTTCTTGATATCGCCCCATTTCTGAAGTCCGACGCCGCATTCATAGCCGTGAGCAACGTCTTTTACGTCGTCCTTCTCTCTCTTAAGGGAGTTGAGTACGCCGTTATAGATAATGATATTGTCGCGGATAAGTCTGAGCTTGCAACCTCTGCTGAGCTTACCGTCTGTAACGTAGCAGCCCGCTATGTTGCCTACGCCTGTGATCTTGAATACTTCTCTGATCTCTGCGTGTCCGATTATATCTTCTTCATAGATAGGCTCTGTCATGCCGTTAAGGATATTGGTAACGTCGTCTATGGCGTCATAGATGATTGAGTATGTGCGTATCTCCACGCCGCTTCTGTCAGCAAGAGCCTTTGCCTTGGGCTCTGCCTTGACGTTAAAGCCTATGACTAAAGCCTTAGCCGTATCCGCAAGCATTATGTCAGACTCGCTTATTGCGCCTGCCGCGCTGTGAATAATGCGAATCACTACGTTTTGTCCGCTCATCTCTTCGCTGAGCTTGAGCATGGATTGAGTAACTGCTTCCACAGAGCCTTGCACGTCGCCCTTGATAATGATAGACAACTTTTTAACTTCGCCGTCGCCTGCCTTGCGGAACATCTCTTCAAGAGTGCGCAAACCTGTAACTTTACTTGCCTGCTCATTCTTTTCCTTGGCGGCGCGCTCTTCGGCAACTTGCTTACCTAAAGCAGCATCTTTAACCGCTACGAGGTTATCGCCCGCATTGGGAACAGCCGTAAAGCCTTGAGCCTGTACCGCAAAAGAAGGTCCGGCTTCCTTTACACGTTTACCTGTGTAATCGGTCATCGCCCTTATCCTGCCTGTAGAAGTGCCCGCGACTATGAAGTCGCCGACTTTAAGCGTGCCGCTTTGAACGAGTACGGTTGCCACGGGACCGAGTCCCTTATCAAGTCTCGCCTCTATAATAGAGCCTTGAGCCATGCCGTCCTTATTGGCGGTAAGTTCCATAACGTCGGCTACGAGCAATACACTCTCAAGCAGTTCGTGAACGCCCTCGCCGCTCTTTGCGCTGACGGGACATACATATACGTCTCCGCCCCATTCTTCGGGCAATAAGCCGTAATTGGGCAATTGATTCTTAATCCTTTCGATATTAGCGCCCGGCTTATCTATCTTATTGACTGCTACGACTATCTGTACGTTAGCTTCCTTAGCGTGGTTGATAGCCTCAATAGTCTGAGGCATTATACCATCGTCTGCCGCAACCACAATAATTGCGATGTCCGTAACCATTGCGCCTCTGCGTCTCATGGACGTGAACGCCTCGTGTCCGGGGGTATCGAGGAAGGTAATGGGCTTGGAGTCAAGCGTGATGGTATACGCGCCTATGTGCTGCGTAATACCGCCTGCCTCGCCTTTAACGACGTTGGTCTTACGTATATAGTCGAGCAACGACGTCTTACCGTGGTCGACGTGTCCCATTATTGTTACAACAGGAGGTCTGGGTACGCGATTGGAATTGCCGCTGTCTGTTACGAGCTGCTCGAGCTTATCCTCGGCAGTTACGTCGGGCACATACTCAAGAGATATCTCGTAATCCATTGCAATCAGCGCCGCCGTCTCGAAGTCGATAGAGTCGTTTATCGTAGACATCTTGCCCATATCAAACAACTTCTTGACAATCTCCGCCGCGCTTTTGCCAATCTTTTCACTGAATACCTTGATAGGTATGATTTCGGTATTGACTTCCGCCTTTTCTATCTTAATGGCGTTGCGGTTGAAATCCTTCTGCATGCGGCGTTGTTTCTTGTATCTTACGTCGCCGTCATCGTCGGGCGCGCCCTCGAAAACATAGCCTTTCTTGAGAAGGTCGCGCTTATTGAGCGTACGCTTCTCGCTGTCTTTTTGATTGGTGAAACCCGACTTCTTTTTCTTATCGTTCCTATTCTGCGCAGCAGTAGGAGGAGGTACGGCAACAGCCGCTCCTCTGCCGCCCAAAGTGGGTACGGCGGGACGTCTCGGAGCAAAACCGCCTCCGCCTGCGCCGCGATTATTGCTATTATCGCGCGGAGGATACTTATTGCCCGACGCTGTGGGAACGGATGCGGAATTCCTTCCGAAACTGTCGCGCTTCTTCTTATCCATATTGATAAGGTCGGGATTGATATACGTGGTCTTGGTGCGCAATCTATCGTCCGCGGGAGCTTCCGCCTCTGTAGCTTGCTTGACTTCGGGCTTAGCAACAGGTTGCTCTACTGCGCTCTCCTTGACGGCAACGCTATCTGCTTGCGCCGTATCGGGAGATACGGGAGCGTTTTTCTTCTCCTCGGCAAGTTGCGCCGCAATTTTTGCTTCTTCTTCCTTGCGCGCTATCTCGAGTATAGCGTCCTTTTTTGCCTTTATTACACGCAAAAGCGAAGGTACTTTCTCTTTAGCCTCGCTTACTTTGGCAAGCAAAGGCTTGAGCCTGCCCTCTATATTTTGCTTGGCCTCCTTAAGAGCTTTAAGCTGTTCGTTTTTCTCGTTACTCACACTATACCTCCGTCTCCGGTTATATTAATATTCTTCCGTATCGCATCTGCCAAGTCGGCATTGGTTACGGCTATCAGTTTTACGTTGTCTCTGCCTGTCAGTTCGCTCAACAGACAGCATTGCTCAAGGCAAATACAGTCGATATCGCAACTACTTAGCAGATTGTCGAGTTTTCTTACTCCTGTAGTTGCCAATGATGTATCGTATATTATCAGTCGGGCCTTATCGCAATGTGTCAAAAGATTGTCCAATCCCCATATGATTGCTCCCGACTTTATTGCAAAGCCGATGTATGACTTAACTTTGCTTTTTATCATAGGCTTCTTTTATAGCGATGTACGTATCTTCCGATACGGATACATCCAATGCCTTGCCGACTAATTTATTTTTAACGCACTTTGCTATGCAGTCGGGATTGTCGCATATGTATGCTCCTCTCCCCGCAGCCTTACCAGTAAAGTCAAGGCTGATATTGCCTTGCTTATCGCGGACGATGCGCAGCATTTCCTTTTTGGGAAGTTCGCTGCGGCAGGCTATGCACATCCTCAAGGGCGTCTTTTTCATATTACTCGTCCAATGCGCTGTCCAGCATGCTGCTCACTGCCGAATAAGGCTTAACGTCTATCTTCCAATCGGTGAGCTTAGCCGCAAGTCTTACGTTCTGACCGGACTTGCCGATAGCAAGTGAAAGTTTATCGTCGGGGACGATTGCCTTAGCGCTCTTTTCTTCGTCATTGACCTGTACCATAAGAGCCTTAGCCGGCGAGAGCGAGCGAGCTATAAATTCGCTGGGCTCGGAACACCAGTGGATGATGTCTATCTTTTCTCCGCTGAGCTCTTGAATGATGTTGTTGATACGCATACCGCGCTGTCCTATACAGCTACCTACGCAGTCGAGCGAAGGATCGTCGGAGTATACTGCCATCTTGGTCCTGTATCCCGCCTCGCGAACAATCTTCTTTATCTCGACAAGTCCGCTCTTGATTTCGGGGACTTCTATCTCGAACAATCTCTTGACAAAGCCTACACAACCGCGCGATACCACAACTTGCGAATTGCCGTGAAGGGAGCTACGGACGGACTTAACGTATACTTTAATGACGTCGTTGACCTTGTACTTCTCGCCGCGAATCTGGTCCGAAGGCATCATGATACCTTCCATCTGCGTGCCCGACATCTCAACGTACACGTTACCGCTATCGATACGGCGGATAATTGCGGTAACTATCTCTCCGCTCTTTTCCGTCATTTCACTCTCCGCCATGGTCCTGCAAGCGTCGTTGATACGCTGCATGATTACCTGCTTAGCTGTCTGAGCGGCTATGCGGGTGAACATCTTGGGAGAAAGCTCTTCATCTATGACTCTGTCGCCTACCTTATAACTCGGACGGATAGCCTGAGCTTCCTCGAGAGTGAGCTCCTTCTCGGGATCTTCGACTTCGTCTACTACCAATCTGTAGGTGAATACTCTGATAGTGCTGCGAGCGGGAATGAGCTGAACTTCGATGTAGCGCGCTTCGCCTCTCTCCTTCTTGTATGCGGAAGCAATACCCGCCTCCAACGACTCGACAAACAAATCTTTGTTGATCTTTTTCTCTTTATCAAGCGCGTCGAGCGCAGAAAAGAAGTCTTTGTTTTGCATCTTGTCCTCCTAAAATGTAATAGTCGGTTTAGCTACCGCTATTTGCTTAATATTAAGTGTTATTTGTTCGCCGCCGATATCCGCGACGATAGTGTCATTGTTATAGCTTATCAGCGTGCAGGTGAATTTCTTCTTGCCGCCGACGGGCTCATATAAAGATAGGTCTATGCTCTTGCCTATATTCTTGATGTAATCGCGCTCGCACTTGAGCGGTCTGTCAAGCCCCGGGGATGAAACGTTGAGATTATACGCCGCGCCCGAGGTGGGATCAAGCTCGTCGAGCGGCGCGTCTATAAGTCTATGAATCTTCTCGCAGTCGTCCAAACTGACGCCGCCCTCCTTATCGATATATACGATAAGAGTTGGGGTGCCGTACAATTTCTTGTATTCGACCTCAACAAGTTCCATACCGTTAGACTCTATTATCGGCTTAACAAGCGCTGCGGTAGAGTCGCAAATCTTAGACATATGCCCTCACATAGTTTGAGCGACCGATTGACTCGGTCGCTCAAGAAAAGTATCTTGTGTAATTATTATATCACGTAGTATTGACCAATGCAATCGTTTTTACACTAAATCAACCATTATTATGCGACGAAGAATACTCTTCCAACGCGGCGTAGAGCTTGGCTGTGGCGATACAATCCGCATACGCTCTGTGCGCGTTGACAAGAGATATTCCGAAATGCTGGCACAAGGCAGATAGATTGTGTCTGCCCTCTACCCTTAACGTATCCGCCATGACAAGCGTATCTATGCGCTTACCTTTAGGGGGCGCAATGCCGCATTGCATACATATCCTATCCAGTATTATGTAATCGTATCCCAAGCCGTTGTGCGCTATAATCGGAGCGTCTCCGATAAACTTGAGCACATCGGGAAGGACGCTCTCTATATACGGCGCGTCGCGAACGTCGCTGTCGTATATGCCGTGCACGCGGGAAGAATCTTCGGGAATATGCTTCTTGGGATCGACAAACGTATCGAAGTATTCCGTTACCTTACCGTCTACCATCCTCGCAAGTCCGATCTCTATAATATCGCAAGTTGCGGGATTGAGCCCTGTCGTCTCAAAGTCGAGCGATACAAAAGTATGTCCTATTATCGCAGGAGAATTAAAGGCTGACATCTGCATAAGATTGTCGTAATTATCGTCGTAAGGCACTGATGCAACGGGCCTATATTCCTTGACGGCGATAGGCTCGCTCATATCAATGGCGTCATAGTCTATCTCGCATATGGAAAGTCTGTTAACAACGAGTTTGGAAGAGCCGAAACCGTCCTCTTCGGGATAATCGCCCATTACTATAACCTGAGCGCCGTCGCCGAGCGCGCCGAGAACGCCTCTCTTCTTACTGCGGGTAAACTTAATACACTCTACCTTGCCCGTAGTGTCGTCAAGCATAAAAGTGTGATAGAAATACCCTTTCTTACTCGTCTTGGTGGTAAGAGCGGAAACGGTACCTGCTATACATATATCCGTCCCTTTAGTCGGCGCCTTAGCTATATAAGTGGCTTTAGAGGTAATGGTATCGCCAAGTAATGCGGAAGCCTTGTCCACGCTATGGTAATATCCCTTGACAATGCGCATCTGTACCGCAGGCTTAAACGTAATACGACCGCCGATATCGCCCAAATCGATAAGTTTAACTTTTATGTCCGTGCAATACGTAGAGTCGATATATTCCTTTACGGATTGAGCTATCGAGTTGGATATAAATGCCGTATACATGTAATCGGGCAAACGGATTTCCGCTGCGATATTATCACCTTCTATAGACACCTTAATGCTGCCTGCAGGAATCTGAGAACAAAATGCGTTATAGTTGCGCGAGAGATATTGCAATATCACCCTTGCAATGACTTCTTCATTATAATATACTTTCTTATACTCTATTTTGATATCAAAATCTACGCCCTCGGAAATAAATATTTGCTTGACGGCGCAAAGTATTTCGTCTTTTACGGAGTCTGTAAGCGAGGTGTCGCAGAAAGAATACGGCGCGGAAAATGCCACAGTCATAGACTTATCCGCCTTATTGACGAATACGTCTTGAACGCGCAGAAAGCGGTATTTATTATCCGTAGCTAAGTCTAATCTTTCCTTAAATTCCATAATCTTCTATAAGTTGTAACAGCCTGTCCATGATATGTGCGTTGTCAACGGTCTCTATAATCTTGCCGTCCTTGAAGATAGCGGACTTATGCTTTCCGCCGGCAACTCCGATATCACAATGCGACGACTCGCCTATGCCGTTGACTACGCAGCCCATAACAGCTACTTTTATATTGCGCTTAGTGTCTTTCAGTCTGTCGCGGATACGCTCTGCAAGTCCTTTGACGTCAATCTCAGTCCTCGCACACGTAGGACAAGATATTACTTCCACGTACGGCTTATCGTACTTATTCACCGCCTTGAGTATCTCTTTAGCGGCGCTCACTTCTTCTACGGGGTTGTCCGTAAGCGACACTCTTATAGTATCGCCTATCCCCTCCATCAGCAAGGCGCCTATACCTATTGATGACTTCACCAAGCCCGAGGTATATAGTCCTGCTTCCGTAACTCCGAGATGCAAAGGATATGTGCACGATGCCGATAATAATCTGTTGCATGATACGGTAGCTGCGACATCGGATGACTTGACGGAAATGACTATATCGTAAAATCCCGCCTTTTCAAGCAAAGAAACATGCTCGAGCGCGCTTGAGCACATTGCTTTATCTAAAGGCAGCGACTTATATTTAGAATCAAGCGAACCGCCGTTGACGCCTATTCGTATAGGTATGGCGCGCTCCTTAAGATAAGACGCAAGATAATCTACTTTATCCTGCCCTCCGATATTTCCAGGGTTAATACGTATCTTTGCTGCGCCGTTATCTGCGGCAAGCATAGCGAGCTTATAATCAAAATGAATATCCGCAACTACAGGCAACGGAGACAGCTCGCATATCTTCTTGAGCGCGGTTGCAGAATCGATATCAGGTACGGAACAACGCACTATGTCGCATCCGACGTCATTCAGCTCATTAATTTGAGCAAGCGTCGCATTGACGTCGCCGGTACGCGTATTGGTCATAGACTGCACGGCAATCGGACTGCCGCCGCCTATCTTAACTCCGCCTATAGTTACTGTCTTAGTCATCATAATTTATCCTGTAAAATGCAGTATGTCAAGTACAATCGCAAGCGCAAGCAACAGCACTAATCCTACCACATGTATTATGTTCTCTATCTTGCGATTGACAGGCTTGCCTCTTATCCACTCTATTATACAAAATACTATCTTAGAGCCGTCAAGCGCGGGAAAAGGCAAGATATTCATAATCGCTATACTTGCAGACAGCACGCATACGGCATACATTGCGGCAAAGAAGCCTTGTTGAGTTACTTGAAATAGCGACGCAATTGCGGTAGCCGTGCCGCCCAAGGTCTCGCTGACTTTTGCAGAGCCTGTAAAGACCTTGCCCACGGATGTGAAGATAAGCTCTATCACATCCCATCCAAAGCCGAAGCTATGCCCTATCGACGAGAAAAATCCCAGTTTGTGTTGCACGAAGGCATATGATATTCCGAATCCGTATCGCGCTTCGCTCGCAGAGCCGTCTTGAGCTGCGGATTCATTAATATAATAACACTTTTGCAGTTGAATTGTCAGCTTTTCGCCATCACGAATAATTACGGCATCGACGCTGTCCTTATCCGATATCGCCTGAGAAAAGACGGTTGAGTCGAGCAATGAATACATATTCTTGCCGTCTATCTTTAAGATAATGTCGCCCTCTTGCAGTTGCTGCTCTACGGCAACGCTCATATCCTTATCGGAGTACAAGTCGTAGGTGCCTCTTACGCTCGGCAGTATCTCTCCGAAAGCACAAAAGAATATCGAGATGATAATCATTGCGCTTATATAATTGAACAATGCGCCTGCAAATAAGACGATAATCCTCTGCCAAGGCGGCTTGGAATTGAAATTGCCTTCGGTAGTAACGTCCTCTGCCGATTCGCCGTCCTCTCCCGCAAATGCACAATATCCGCCGAGCGGCAATAATCTTATGGAAAAGATTTCTCCGTTACGCTTATTCTTAAACTTAAATAAGGCAGGTCCGAAACCGATTGCAAACTCGTTGATCTTAAACTTGAATATCTTGCCCGCGATATAGTGTCCGAACTCGTGCACTACTATCATAAAC
>CAMWNK010000024.1 GCA_947175555.1 uncultured Clostridia bacterium
TGATCATCAATTATACTAATACATGTACGTGTAAGGCAGCTTAAAAGGGCTGCTTTTTTTAATAATCAGATACACAAAATCAATAGAGAGATAAGTATTGACAAATATAACGCATATACCCGATATCTGCGGCATATACTCTATTGATTTGCCATACCGCAGGAGGTTATTATGATTATAGTCAAAAAAAACGTAGTGCTTAAAGACGCAGACAAGAGCGGCGCGGGCGTGCTCAAGCTGGAAAAATTCCTAAACAGAACGAGCGGACATATCACTATGAACTGCCCCGTTGGCTCTATCGCCTATATAGAAATAGACGGAAGCGTAGCGACTGTAGATGCGAGCGCGCCCTTTACCTTGAGCGCGGACATCAACAGAGACAGCGAGATAAAGACGGTGATAATATACGACGGCAGTATACTCGCCACAGGCAACAGCGCGGGCGGCAAGTTTGACTATTCGGCACTGACAGGTCAAAAAAAGGCAGAGCGCGAAGTCAATAAAAGCGAGCAAGTAAGCCACACAAGCGCTAAGCCCGAAGAAAGCATACAAGATGTAGCGGCTAATGACAATGACAGCTCTGCCGCGGCGCAAAGCGAGCCTGTAGAGGAAAATAGCGAAAGGCAACAGCAGGCTAAGAGCGCGTCATCTGCTAAGGGCAAAAAGCGCAAGAGTACAAAAAACAACTTCCTCGACAGCGTAAAAGACAACCTCGATAAGCTGTTCGATACCTATCCATTAGACGACGAGCTGTGCGCGGTTACTCCCTCCTCTCGCTGGGTGCGCGTGCCTACGGAGGACGACAACTATTATGTCGTAGGCATAACGGAAGAGGAAGGCAATCCCCGATACCTGTGTTACGGCATACCCGACAAAGACAACTCCGTGCCGCCTAAAGGACATCCCGAGTGCCGCGACTGGCTGCCTATAGAAGAGGACGGCAGAGGATATTGGATGATGTATCAAGACCTCGACAGCGGAGAGATAGTAAAAAAGTAATATGAAAGTAAGTGGGACGGCGCAATGCCGTCCCTTATATATTACCTTATTATATATAATATATATCCTTAATATTAATAAAGGCGCGCGCGTATCCACTGCCGCATTGCTAAGAGCATTTACCCAAAGCTATAGCTTCTATATACAATATACCGCAAAGTCGGACGCGCAAGCGCGCTTAACCGCAAGCAGGACAACGGATAAAATATGACAGATATTGACAACTATAAAGGAGCTAATGACATTTAATACGCCTGCGGGCAATCCACGCGCGGAAGTAGATACGCCTAAAGCAATCTGCATTGCGGCTATAATATCCGATTGAATTGAATTGATTGATTAAATATTGCTCATATTTCTTTTTAACTTTAGGCGCAGGCAAGTCGTCCGCTACGCCCTCAAGCAGTCTTTTCAGAAAATCCTTATCTTCTAAGTTGTCCACAAGATACTGCTGCTTGGCTCCCTCGTAGGGATACACGAGCACGGCATCAGGCATAAGCGCGGCAGCAGAGGCAGTGGGCTTAACAAGCAATCTGTTATCGTACACGCCGCCTACAACCTTGCCTTTGCAATACAAGACGTACTCGCCCATCATAGCGCGAAGGCTCATGCCTTCGGCATCCGACATGCGCTCGGCAAGATATTGTACATACTCTTTATCGGTAGCCATAACTATTTACTCCTTACAAGTCAAGTCCGAGTACGCGCCTGCAAGGCGTACGAACTGCTCTACAGACAGCGTCTCGCCGCGTACGCGGGCGTCAAGACCTATGCCCTCGATTACCCTTACCGCCGACTCGCGGCTCAAAGAAAGTCCCGACATAAGATTATTGACAAGCGTCTTGCGGCGCATGGCAAAGGCGCACCTGATTATCTTGCGCACAAGGGGCTTATCTACATCGGCGTACCTGCTATCGAGCGAAATACGGACGATACAGCTATCCACCTTGGGCTGAGGATAGAACAGCGTACGGGGCACTATACGCGTAATCTCCGCGCTGCCCGCAAGCGCAACAGAAGCGGTAATCGCGCCGTAATCTGCCGTATTAGGCGCGGCGCACAGCCTGTCGCCCACTTCTTTTTGCACCATTACGGTAATGGCACGCGGCGCGTTGCTCCGCTCTATAAAGCGCATAATCACAGGCGTAGTAATGTAATAGGGTAGATTGGCTACAAGCGCGTAGTCATCGCCTACGGCGGCGTCTATTGCGGCGTCGCTCTCTTTCATGACGTCGCGGAATACAACCTCAACCCTGCCATCAAGCCCCGCTAAGGTGCGCGATAAGACGGGCATCAGAGATGTATCTATCTCATAGCTGACTACTCTATCCGCAGCGCGCGCAAGCGCAGCAGTAAGCGTGCCCGCACCCGCGCCTATCTCAAGCACGGTGCCGCCCGATATGCCCGCGTCGCGCACTATGGCGTCAAGCAGATTGGTGTCGGTAATAAAGTTTTGCCCATAGCGCTTATTAAACTTAAAGCCGCTATCGCCTATTATATTGCCTATCTCGCTCATATCTTATAACATCTTGCGTACGCGAAGTTTTGCCCCGACCTGCTCTGCAATCTCCGCCGCCCGCTCAATCTGCTCATCAGGCACACAGTCGACTATGCTGAGCACCACATTGCCGCCGCACTTGACGCACTCGCGCGCAAAGTCAAGCATTATATCAAAGGAGTCGTTGCCGTATATACTGTGGCATAGGCTCTGATAAGATACAGCGTCCACCGCGTTGAGCGATACGTTGATAGTATCAATACACGCCGCCATAGCAGGCGCAATGTCCCTGCCCTGTATCTTAGAGCCGTGTCCGTTGGTATTGATACGCGTGCGTATGCCCTTGTCGCGGGCGTACTTGCAAAGGCGCTCTATTATATCAAAGCGATACGTAGGCTCTCCGTAACCGCAGAATACCATCTCTTTGTATTGCGAGAGGTCCAACTCGTCAAGCTGAGATACGACGTCGTCGTAAGAGGGCTCTCTATCCAGCCATAAATCATACGCGTCGCCGCTATCGCCCTTGTGAGAAGAAAAGGTACGTCCGTCCATAGTAGACTCGTGATTGCGTATGCAAAACTCGCAGGAATTGGAGCACCTGTTGGTGAGATTGACGTATACGTTGCCGTATAATGTGTAAACGTAAGTATTCATAGCCCTATCTTGTAAAATATCCTCGCGGTATTGTCCGACGTCTCGGCGCACACCTGCTCGTAATCCTTATTGAGTATCTGCGCAATCTTATGCGCAACGTATCGCACATAGGCGGGACGGTTAGGTCTGCCACGATAAGGCTCGGGCGTCATATAAGGACAATCCGTCTCGAGCATGAGCCTGTCGGACGGTATGGCTCGCACGACCTCGTCCTTACGCGCGTTCTTAAACGTGATAACCCCGCCGAGTGAAAAATAGGCGCCCAAGTCGCAATATTCTCTCACCAGCTCCGCGCTGCCGCCGTAACAGTGCATTACAAAGCCGCGGCTAAGCAATGCCTTATCGGCGCGCAACACGTCGAGAGAATCCTTATATGCGTCGCGCACGTGTAGAACCACAGGCAAATCCGCCTTGTGAGCAAGATAAATCATGCGGCTCATTACGTCCTTTTGCTTAGAGGGCGACGCCGCGTCGTCATAGTGGTAGTCCAGCCCAACCTCGCCTATAGCCACGCTCTTGGGCAATGACGCAAGACGCAGATAGGTATCGTCGTCAATGGGATTATAGCCTTGGCACTCCTCGGGATGACAGCCTACCGTGCAGTATACGCCCGCATGGCTCTCGGCAAATGCAGAGACACTCTCTGACGAGGATAAGTCCACACCCGCAATAACTATCGCGCCCAAATCGTCGCTTGCCATAGACAAGACGATATCTTCTGCGTCGAGAGCCTCGTCAAGTATGTGAGCGTGGCTGTCTATAAGCAATTATCTTACCTCGCTGCCGCTTGCTATACCCTTGGACGGCGTAATCAAAGTGAGATTGCCCTCCGCATCGCTTGCACACAGTACCATGCCTTCGGATAATATGCCGCGAAGTTTAACTGGCTTGAGATTGGAAACAACGATAACCTGCTTGCCTATAATGTCCTCTGGAGCGTAATACTTGGCTATTCCGCTCACTATTGTGCGGGGCTTGCCCTCGCCAAGGTCAATCTGAGAACACAAAAGTTTATCCGTCTTCTCCACTCTCTTGCTATCGACTATCGTGCCGACTCTTAATTCTATCTTTTCAAAATCTTCTATATTAATGCTGTCCACTGTTAGCACTCCCTCTGCTTTATCTGTATCGCCCTTTTTGCTATCCGCCGCGCTCTCGCTCTTACCTGCCGAGGCAACGGATGCCGCTATTGCGTCAAGCTCCTTAAGCTCTTTATTGAGGTCAAGCCTTGCAAAGAGGGGCTCGCCCTTAATTACCTTGCCGCCTACGGGCATTGCGCCCCACTCATCGAGCGACGCAAACGACCTTAGCTCGCCGCCCGTTATATCAAGCGATTGCAATATCTTATCTGCCGTATCGGGCATAAACGCCTGCAACAGCACCGCACAGCGGCGGATTGTTTCCGTAAGATTATACAGTACCGTACCAAGACGCGCCTTCTTGGACTCGTCTTTAGCAAGCACCCAAGGCTCGCACTCGTCGATATACTTATTGGCGCGGTGCAATACTTCCCATATAGCGTCCATTGCGCCGGATACGTCGGGCTCGTCCATGAGCGTCTTGACACTGCCGTACAGACGCATGTTCATTTCCTTAAGCTCTGCGTCCGTACCCTCGTCGCCGCAAGGCGCAGGAACCTGTCCGAAGTATTGATTGACCATAGCAAGCGTGCGCGATACGAGGTTGCCGAGAGTGTTGGCAAGGTCGGAATTGCGCGTCTTGACAAACATCTCGTTGCTGTACACGCCGTCTTGTCCGAAAGGCACGGCTCTTAATATATAATACCTTAGCGCGTCCGCTCCATATCTGTCGCTGAGAATAAAGGGGTCCACCACGTTGCCCTTACTCTTGGACATCTTATCGCTGCCGAACATTATCCAGCCGTGCCCGAACACTTTGCCCGGCAGAGGCAGGTCGAGCGCGGATATGAAAGCTGGCCATATTATGGAGTGGAACCGTACGATTTCTTTAGCCATCATATGCACGTCGGCGGGCCAATACTTTCTGAAGAGCGCATCGTCGTCGCCCATGTATCCCAAAGCCGTGGCATAGTTAAACAGCGCGTCAAGCCATACGTAGACTACGTGCTTAGTATCGAAAGGCACCTGTATGCCCCAATCGAAGGTAGTACGCGACACGCATAGATCTTGCAGTCCCGGCTTAAGGAAGTTATTGATCATCTCGTTCTGCCTGCTCTTGGGCATGAGGAAGGTGGGATTGTCTTGGAATAACTTCTCAATTACTTTCTGATACTTGCTAAGACGGAAGAAGTAGCTCTCTTCCTTGGTCAGCTGAACTTCTCTGCCGCAATCGGGACACTTTCCGTCCACAAGCTGAGACTTGGTCCAAAACGACTCGCAGGGGACGCAATACCAGCCCTCGTACTCGTTCTTATATATATCGCCTTTCTCGTAAAGGGCGGTAAATATCTTCTGAATAGCTCTCTTGTGATACTCTTCCGTGGTGCGGATAAACTTGTCGTAAGATATGCCAAGCACTCCCCACAGGTTGCGCAGCTCGCCTACGATGGCGTCAAGATATTCCTTCTCCGTCTTGCCTGCCGCCTGAGCCGCCTTCTGTATCTTTTGCCCGTGCTCGTCCGTGCCCGTAAGAAAAAATACGTCGTATCCGTCAAGACGCTTAAAACGCGCAAGCGCATCGCATATAATAGTAGTGTAGCAAGTGCCTATATGCCACTTGCCACTCGGATAATATATCGGTGTAGTAATATAATACTTTTCTTTTTCCATTATTTAGTCTTCGTCCGTTACCTTATTATCTCTGATATACGTTGCTAAATCGGTAGCCGTCATAGTCCTGGGCAGAGCCGTCTTGATAGAAATAACCGAATTGCTGTCGTCGGGATCGGTAACCTTGTAGTTGCCGCTTGCCTCGTCGTATGCGTAGTTCTTGTCGTCCTTATACTCGTCTACGCCGTAGAAGCCGCCTACCGGCAAGCCCTGTATCACATCGCCGCTCAAATCAAAAGACTTGATATCCATATAATATACGTAGTTGGAATTGACGCCGTTCTGATAGAACAAAAGCCACTTTTCATTATCGCCGCTACCTCTCTTGACGATTGAAGGCTTGACAAAATCGCCGACGATAGTATCTTGAGCGCTGTCGGTAAGTTTAATTTCGTAACCGCCGCCCAAATTGAGCTTATACAAAACGTTGCTTATCGTGTAATAAACATACTTGCCCGCACTGTTGCCGTTGGAGACGCCTGCCGTCTCGTCGAAAATGCCTATTATTGTGGGAGCGCCGCTCATAGCTTCGCCCGTGCCATCGTCGTCATCGGAAGGATTGATAGGAGCCTTGACGCAGTCGACGCCGTCGTTGTAGTAACGATAAAATGCACTTTCCGAAACGACAAGCACGCCGTAATCGTAACTGACGGGAGTAATGCTCGACAGCGCGGAGCGAGCAATAATACGCTCTCTGTCTTTATTAACAGATGCCTTGGTCGCATCTGCGCCTTCAAATGCCAAATCGGACGCGCCGAACTTGTATGCAACGGTGAATACGTTGTACTCCGAAGAAGTAGAACCTTCATAACCCGTCTTGGTGTAGTAAAGAGTAACGCTGCCGTCGCTCTCCACTACGGAAGCAAGCAATCCGATAGAATACTGACGTTGCAGTATCGCGCTGCCCTCGACGCCGTAGGTATCTTTATCGATAAGTTTAATTACTCTTCCGCTATAATCGCAAGCATATGCGGTATTGCCGTACACCGCGCTGCTGTCCTCGGAGTCGACGTCGACGGTGTAGAAGATAACGTCGCTAAGCTCGCTCTTGCCGTACTGATAAGAGCCGTCTCTTACAAAATTGACTCCGCTGACCTTCTCGGCGATGTCTCTGCTCTTGCCCACGTCGGACTCATCGTAGGAGACGGTAACCAACTTGCGGTCTGTGCTATTGTAATAGAACAGTCCCGAAGGAGTAAAGACGTAATCGTATGTGTTGCTCGAGAGCAAAGCTATCTGCTGAGTCTTGGTACCGTCCGTCTTGGTGCGCAAAAATTCCTGTTGAGAAGTAAGCACGCTGCCCGACTTGTCTGTCTCGGTGGAAGGGGACGTATAATATATCCACTCGCCGTATACGTATATGCCGCCGCCGCTGTTGCCCGTGTAGAACATCTTGGGCACGAGCAACTGAACGTTGCTTATGCTACCGTCGGAATTGAGATCTGCCTTATAAACAGAGCCTTTCTTGCTTGCGTTGCCGAAATAATTGTTCTTGGGCTCGACAATGGAAGAAAGGTCGTCTTTACCGTTGACAAAATACAACGTGTCGCGCTGAACAACCGCAAGCGTGCCGTTACCCGTAACGTCGCCTTCCTTATCCGTAGAGCCGATAGGACCCCAATCATACTTTTGACAGCCGACAATCGCAGCTATAAGCGCGATTGCAAGTATTACTACAGCGGTTATTTTAGCAAATCTCTTCATTTATCAAACTACCTCTTTAAGGTCATTTTGCAATTAAGCACCTAATATTATAATATAAAAGGCATTACATTGCAACACTTTATTCCACATATAGGGCAAGGAGCTTTTATGAAAAAAATAACCCCTACTATCTGCTTTATTTCCAACGAGGAGACAGAAGATACCTCAAAGGACGCAAACGCCGATTTATCTCAACTTTTATCCGCCATATCTCGCGGCGCAAATACAAGCGGCGCAAGCGCGCAAAGCAATTCGGATGAAAACGCGGCAATCGCAACAGGCAACATCAATAACGACAGCAAGGACGCCGCGCCCGTCTACGATCCTTACGCACTGCCCGACGAATACAAACTATGACGGCGAAATAACGGATAATTTTATCTAAAAAATGTTAAGCAAAAAACGTAACGCCCAATCGGCGTTACGCTTTGCAATTAAACCTAATTACTATTATTAAGCTAAGATATAGTTACGTCTTTTATTTCCGTATATCCCGCGCTCACCGCGCCCCAAGAATCCACTGCGTATATCTTGACACCGTAAGTGCCTGCTTTCCTTGATATCGCTAAGCTCACCTTGCGGGACATTGTAGTCAAGCCGTTGTAAAAATCGCTGAAGTAAAGCTGCTCCAATCCGTCGCTCCACACCAACTTATAGCTGTGTACAAAATCGTCGTCCATGCCCGCATCGAACTCAAGATATGCGCTCCCGCCGTCAACACGACATACGCCTTCGCTGCTGCTCATCTCAGGCGCAGAGTTGACAGACGCGCGGGCGTAGGTATAGACGAATCCGTCTCGAGTAAGAGGAATGGGCAATACCCAAGGCTGTTTCTCGACAAGCCCCTCTTCTCCGAAAGCCGTGGAGAAATTGACGCGAATTATCTCCACTTTGTCCGTATGGACGTCCATAACGTATCCCATAGGCGTTGCGCTCGCATTGGGCGGTATAGTGCCGTTGACCTTGCCGGTCTCAAGCTCGGTATAAGATACCGATTGCGTGGCTATGGAAGTATAGTCGCGCTGATGTATGCTCCTCTCGTCAAGCAGCGAATAGTGCGAATGTCCGCTGAAATTGACCACCTGCGGATAATCCTTGAATATATCGTCCAGTGAATAGTCGCCCCATTCCTCCGTGCCGTAAGCGGTGCCGCGCGCGCCGTTGTGAGTCATGACGAATACGGGCTTATCCGCATCGTCGGCGACAGCCTTTTCAATCTCGCCCCTAAGCCAATCCGCAACCTTCTTATATCCATTATCCATACTGCCCGAGTCGGGAGACGCGCCTATAAAATGGTAGCCGTTGACGACATAATGCGTCCACGGTCCGTGCCCTACCTTCTTGGTGAAAATTCTGCGACAACTGCTCGCAACGCCGTGTCCCCAATAGTCGTGATTGCCCATTATCGTCTGAACAATGGGACGGTCGTTACCGAAAACTCTGTCATAGGCGGCAGTATACAAGTCGTACGCCTTGGACTTGCTCAAGTCGGTGATGTCTCCGCCGAACATAATCATATCCACGCCGCGCGCCTTAAAAGCGGACAGCGCGCGAATCAAGTTGTTCTGATACTCGTTTTCCTCGCGCGTATTAGGCAACTGCGAATCGGAAATTATGCCTACTCTAATGTAATCCTTGTCGACGCTAAACTCCTGTATCGGAGTATCCGGATTGATTTTACATGCGGATAAACCGAGCGCTGCAACTGCAAGCAGACAGATAATAACAGATATTAAGCCTATCCTTTTCATACTTTCCTCCTATCAAACCTTTATAGAGCAATCAACTGAGCGGTATATGTCCCGACGGCGGCAACAACCGATATCAGCAATATAAAAAACAGTGCTGTTACGGAAATAAGCCTGCCCTTATTACATTGCAAAGCATCGCCGACGGGCGCGCTGTCAGCGCCTATCAAAGCATGAACAACATTGATAGCGATTAGCAACGCGGCAACTACTCCGACAAAGACGCGGAACGATCCGCCCAGCATGCCGCACAACACCGCAACGGCTGCGGACGCTATAACAGAAAATATAGCAAATGCAAATATATACGGCGCATCTTGTCTAAGCGCAAGTACGATATGCGTTGCGGCAGAAAATGTCAATAATGCAACGTCTATAATACAGAACAGGGACAGCAAGAAGAGATTGATTGCAGCCAAGTTTTGCAAATTGTGCGCGGGCAGAAGCAACTGCATGGTATACGGAGTAAAGAAAAGCGAGAGCGCGCACAACATACCCGCAAAGGCATACGCTACGGTTATCAGCGCATGAGTCGCCTTTTTACGCTTGAGCGCAAGAGCGGCAAACGCCACTCCCAATACAGCGCCAACAACTGTCATCGCGGAAATAAACGCCGTTACGTTAAGCCATGGCGCGCCTATTTGAGCCATATTGTCCGACTTGTAGATAAAATCAAAAGCATATCTGCGCGCCACTCCCGCAAAAGCGAAGATAAGCAGGCATGAAGCGATAAAAGAGAGATATTTATGCAATTTCAGCGAGCGGAAAATCTCTTTCATTTCAGCACCTCCTTGCAAAACGCGCTCTTGGCCTGCGATATTGACCTTGTAAGGGACAACTTGTCATCCATCGGCAAATCCTCGTCTTGAGCAAATATCATCACTCCGCCCAAGCCCTTGAGTATCGAGTAAACCGTCTTGTCCCTGACAGTAGTAGGCGTATTGAACCATACTCCGTCTTGATACATTATGTACTCGTCGGGCGTAAAGCGGGGATCCTTGTAGTCATACCACTTAAAGCTGCCGTCCCGCGGTCTGCCGTAGTATGATATGCCCAAATTGATTTGCTCGCGCTTAAAGCCGAGCTTTAAGAAATACGCGACAGAGGTCTCCACTCCTCCTGCATACGAATTGTTGTCTCCGTTGTGGTCAAACAAGTCGTAAGACATAAGCTGCAACTGGTCGATGCACTTAATTGCCTCGTCTTCGAGATCGACTCCCCAAGGAGAAAGCGCTACGGTAACTTGCTTGCCATGCGGGGCGAGCTTTGCATGCAATTTGATTATATAATCGCCATATAAACGCCACTGCTTTTTCCCGCTGGGATACTCCCAGTCAAAGTCCGCGCCGTCGGCGCCTGTGGCAAGCACGCAGTCGGCTACGCTGTCTACCGACGCGTCCATATGCCGCTCGTATACCTCCGCCATAGTAGCGCCCGATTCGGGAGCCAGTATACCGAGGAATATCTTAACATCTCTGCCGCCTATCATCTCTCTGAGCATAGACAGTGCTTCATCCTCTTCGTTAACAAGTCCTCCGTCAACATCGAAATAGGCATAAGGGAACAGCTGCACGTGAGTAACGGTATCAAGCCATGCCGAGTCTATTCTGCCCTCTTTAATCGCCGCAGGCTTAACATATGACGTAACGCGGAATTGATTGTCTCGCTCGCGCGGCAAAAGGTTGTATACCCGTATATCCGAGATTATCGCAGACGCCTTAACCTCATCGACTGTTATCTTAATCTTATCGGTAACGACGGTATAGAACGTTGCCAGTCTATTGACGCCTATCTCATTCTGTCGATAGCACAACTCCCACTCTCCGTCAATATGAAAATATATCGAAAACTTAGTTATATTAAATCCGACTTCGTTAAGCACAAGCGCGTTAACGCTCTCCGTCTCGCCGAAATGAACTATCGCTTCCTTGCCGCCGCAAGGTATATTCCATCCGGTAACGCGGCTGTTATCGAACGCCGCGCCGCAACCTGCCGAGCCGCTTATAGTAGCCGAGCTTGCAAGATTGGGCTCGGATATATTAAGACCGTCATCCCTTGATAACGTTACTCCGAAAAATATAAGCGAAGAAGCTACTATCGCAATTACTGCAATAAGCGGCAAAATTCTCTTAATAACTCTCATCTTTCCCCAAAACGCGCTATCCACAACGCAAATGTAAAATATTTGTATAGATTATAACTTAATAACGCTGTATTGTCAAGCCGCGCCTATCGCGTCATAGAACGCGCAGATTAGCTCACAATATTATCGGAGGTACATTATGTCGATATTCAAAAAGAAAGTAAAGCGTCCTATGCAAATCGAGACGTTGCGCACAGACGATATATCGGACGTACAGGGTAGCTATACGGGAGTAGAAGCCGAAGATAAATACTCCGTGCCCGTACAAGACGCGGACGATCTGTAAATCGTTAGCGACGGACGATACGCTCGTCCGTCGCATTTTTACTAATCGACAGCTCGCAATAAGCGGCACATTGCAATACATTTATTAAGTTAACTTATCAAAGCTACTCACGCTGCTTTACTGCCGAATTATAATGGTGAATAATTAGTTTGATTCTAAACCAAGTTTTGCTTATACAATTAAATTTATATATAAACATGCAACTTATTGCTTAAAAATAGTAGCTATTGAAACGATGCCGACTGCAACAAAAAAATATAACAATAAAGACATACGCCTATCGCCATAGAATAAATCATTGCAACGAATATAATAGATTATATCACTCCAAATAATCTTTAAGCGGCTGCATGAACTCGGGTCTATGAAACGTTGCGCACTTAGTGGGGAAAAGAGCAAAAAGCTCATAAGGAGAAGAGCTATCCTTACGCTCTATCCTATAAGCGTTGAACAGCGCCGCGTCGATATCGAAATCTACGGATATATTCGCCCTCACCTTGTAGCCGTCGCTCGTTGTATCTATACTGCAATCAATAACCGAATCCGTATCGAGCAGCGTAAGGTGCGGCGAGCCGTCATAAGTTATTCTACCGCAAAATATTGCGCCGCAAGGCGAAAATTCAAACTCGAGATAACTGCTCCTATCGCCTTTCGCTGCCAAGAAAAACTCTACTACGCAACCTTCGTATAAAGGCTCGTTATTACGCGTATAGGGGCAAAACAAATCACTGTCGCTTACAATATATTCAAGAGTTAGTATCCCGTCTTGATATCTTACGCCGAAGTCTGTGCTGCGCGATGCAGGCGAGCCGTCATTGCTTAGTAATATCATTCGCCTTCTTACCGCTCCTACCCTTTTTTACTTTCTCTATAGGAGTATAGATTTCGCCGTCATCGACTGCCTTAACATTATCGGCAACGTTATCCTCATTGCCTGCATTAGGCACAACTACTGCGGGCGAGCCCTCATCGCTCTGCCCTATAATAGTGGGCTCGGGAGTGGTGATAACCTGCTTGCCCGCGCCGACCGAACGCAAATAAGATGTATCATGATTAAACGTAGGCACCATGTGCTTAAGCTGACGCAATACGGCGTCTTTATCGTTTGTGGCGCATATCGCGCGCATCTTCTCAAGCTCGGACAGCAGTTCTGCCCTGTCTATATCTATCTGCTTGCCTACGAATATCTTTTCATTGTCGGTCGCCCTCAACCCTTCTTCTTCCATAAGCAGCTCTTCAAAAAGTTTCTCTCCGGGGCGCAAACCTGTAAACTTGATTTCTATATCGGTATAAGGACGATAGCCCATCATTGTGATTAGCCCCTCGGCAAGCGTAAGTATTTTTACCGGCTCGCCCATATTGAGCACGAATATCTCTCCGCCCTTAGCGAACGTACCTGCCTGCAACACGAGATTGACCGCCTCGGGTATGGTCATGAAGTAGCGAATTATGTCAGGATGCGTTACCGTTACGGGACCGCCCTTTTTTATCTGCTCCTTAAACAGCGGTATAACCGAGCCGTTAGAGCCGAGCACGTTGCCAAAACGCACTGCCGCAAATTCGGTCTTACTGCCGCTTTGCGCCATCATCTGCACAATCATCTCGCAACAACGCTTGGTCGCGCCCATAACGTTGGTAGGATTGACCGCCTTATCAGTGGATATCATGACGAACTTCTGCACGCCGTGCTTATCCGCCATCTGAACGGTATTAAGCGTACCAAAAATGTTATTTTTACACGCCTCTTCGGGATTGGTCTCCATAAGAGGGACGTGCTTATGCGCCGCGGCATGGAATACTATGCGAGGCTTATGCTCTTCAAACAACTCGTCGAGTTTATCCCTATCCGTAATAGAGGCTATCTCCACGCAAATGGGGTAATCTGCGCCATAGTTGCGCAATATCTCTTGCTGAATTTCGTACGCCGTATTTTCGTAAATATCTACGATAACTACCTTGGACGGGCCGTATTTGACTATCTGCCTTACAAGCTCGGAGCCTATCGAGCCGCCGCCGCCCGTTATCATACATACCTTGCCTTTTACATAAGCGGATACGCCCTGCGCGCCGAAGGTAATTTGCTGTCTGCCGAGAAGATCTCCTATATTGACCTCTCTTATCTGACTGACCATATCCGCAGAACCGATAAGCTCGCTTACGTAAGGCAACACTCTGACCTTACAGCCCGTCTTCATGCAGTTTTCTATAATAGTCTTGCGCGCTCCGCTCGGCATGGAGGGAATGGCGAAAATTATTATCGAGATAGAATATTTAGCCGCAAGCCTGGGTATCTCTTGCGTAGAGCCGACTATTGGCACGCCGTTGATTATACGTCCGCGTTTCTCCAAATCGTCGTCCACAAAGCATATCGGCTCGTAAATGCTGTTCCTGCGCGAAAGCTCCTCAACAACGGTGCTGCCCGTAGAGCCTGCGCCTATGATAAGCGTGCGCTTTTTATCCTTGGGCTTAACGTTCTTAGTCCAGCGATTGCTTAAGAAAGCGTATATGATATGCGCCATACATATTACCGCCGAAGTAGTGAACGGCATTATAACGTATACGTTATAAGCGCGGACGGATATCAATTCGCCCAGCTTAAACTGCACGGGAGAAAGCAGGTGGAATATAGTCTGGTCGAACAACAAAAACAATAGCGTGCCGCAGATACATGCGTCTATAACTCTCAGATAATCTTTAGCTCTGGCAAATCTCCATACAACCTTAAATACTCTGAAAATGAAAAAGAAAATAAAGAAGCAACCTATTACTACAGGTATAGCAGTAAATATCTTGAACAAATAATCCTTACCAAAGTGATCAAGCACATAAATCTGCGCAAATACCGCCGTTACCGCAAATACTATTGCAACAACCGCCATGTCGGCGATAGCAAGCGCCCACTCCCTCAGAGTACGCATCGTAAACGAGTTGATGGTAAGTCTCTTTCTCTTATCGCCCTTATTTTCTCTATTTTTCCTCTTCATTATCCGCTCCTGCCACTACTTGTGATAACCTGTCGTTATAATTCTGTTTCTCTATCAATAGTCTATTGTCAAGCTGCTCATTGGAAAGCTCAGTCGCCGCCATAAGTACAGCAAGCATTACAAGGAAGGGTATGGCATTAAACGTGCCCGTATCTATCATCGAATACCCCTCAAAACCTATCAAGCCCATACAAAGAAAGAGATTGAACGAATCTTTCTTTCTCAATACGGTATAATACCTCATGACGTAGAGATATACCATAGCGACTATTCCGACGACTCCCATCATGCCTACTGTCTGAAAGAGCGTGGAATGGAATAGGTAAACTATAGAATTGGTACCTCTGTACCCGATATATCCTGCGCCCGCGCCGAATAAAGGATTCTCACGGAAGCGGTCCAACGCTTCCAAATATAAAAAGTCTCTGCTGCTCGCTCCCAGCTTGTCCTCGAAAGTCTGAGCAAGCAGATGCTTGATAGCGTCTCCGTAACGACTGATTGCGAATATAACAGCGAGCGCGCATAAAGAAAAACACAGCCAGATAATCTTATTGCGGCGGTAACGAAACAGACTTGCTATCAAGCTGAGCATTACGGTAAGCCCCGTAAATATAAGCGCGCCTCTTGAATGAGATAGCGCCACCACCGCGCACTCCGCCACCGTTAGCGCAATCATGGGCAATGCCCATCTGTAATGCTTATTGAGAAAATAAAAATTGAACGGTATGCAAGTGAGTATCGCCGTACAGTATAAGTTGCTTACGCCCCAACCCAATCTGGGGACATAGTCGTTGCTGATAATATTTACGCCAGCCGCCACGTCCGTCAAATAAAGTATCGTAGCCTCCAACGTAATCAGCAATCCCCATACCATCATCGCTTTAGCAGTATAACGCCTTATGTCGCCTAAGCGCATATCGTAACCCGCCCTAACAATCAAATAAATGATAAGAGGTAAGATTCCGAGATATGCGGTAAGTATCAATCCCGTTACTTTATTCTGCCTTGCAGGCGAAAACGCTCCCGATACAATAATTGCAAAAGCAAATAATATCAGCGGCAAAACATTGCCTTTGATATTGAATACTTTCTTTATTCCTTTTCCCTTATATTTGATAATATGAAACAATATTGCCGCAACCAAAGGTATCAGCATTAAAAAAAGATAGCCTACATTCGACGGCAACTCTCCTATTGAGACTACGCAAGGTCCGAATAATATAAGAGGTATGATTGCAGCCGTATTTGAATATAAAAAAGCAAGGCTTGCCAGTAAAACAAGTACTATAAGCCCTGCAATTAGCTGCTGCGTAGCCCAAAAAATCAACACGACAGCGGCAACCGTCAACATAAACGCGTCGCCGCTGAGGTATCTCTTTATTCCGTCATTAATGCGCGCCAACGTAGGCGTCACTTTCAGTCTCCGTAACCGTCGGGATTATTACTCTGCCAACGCCAGCTGTCTTCGCACATATCCTGCAATCCGTATGCGCATACAAAGCCCATATCTTCCTTAGCAAGCGTAGCATCCGCATAGCACTCGGCAATATCTCCGCTGCGTCTGCCTACTATCTTATAAGGTACTGCTCTGCCGCTTGCTTTCTCAAAAGCCTTAACAATATCGAGCACGCTGTAGCCCTTGCCCGTACCGAGATTATAAGTAACAAGTCCGGGCGCGGCAGATAGTTTCTTGACTGCGAGCGCATGAGCATGCGCCAAGTCCAAAACGTGAATATAATCGCGTACGCCCGTGCCGTCCTCGGTAGGATAATCGTTGCCGAATACCGACAGCTCTTTAAGTTTACCGATGGCGACTTGCGTAATATAGGGCATTAGGTTGTTGGGAATACCGTTGGGGTCCTCTCCTATAATGCCGCTCTTATGCGCTCCAATGGGATTGAAGTACCTCAAAAGCGCGATGTTCCAACTGCTGTCCGACTTGTAAAGATCGCGCAGCATATCCTCTATCATCAACTTTGTTCTGCCATAAGGATTGGTTACCGAAAGCTCAAAATCCTCTTTGATAGGCACGCTCTTGGGCTGCCCGTATACTGTGGCAGATGAAGAGAATACGAAGTTGCGCACGCCCTTCTCTTTCATAACTTGCAATAGATTAAGAGTGTTAATAAGATTATTGCGATAATATTCCAAGGGCAGACTGCATGACTCGCCGACAGCCTTAAGCCCCGCAAAATGAATTACGCAATCAATATTTTCCTTATTGAATATATCTCTTACTTTTTCTATATCGCACAAGTCGTACTCATAAAACTTTACGTCCTTGCCGCAAAGTTTGCGTACGCGTCTAACAGCCTCTACCTTGCTGTTGCACAGATTGTCTGCAATAATAGGCTCAAAGCCGTTGTTGACCAAGTCGATTACGGTATGACTGCCTATGTATCCGGCGCCGCCCGTTACCAAAACGCTCATTTATATTTGCCTCCTAAGAGTATTTGCGAACTATATTTTTCATCTCTTCAATGCGCTCCAACATTAGTCGCGCCTGCTTGAACTGTGTCCTGCAACGCACTAAATTATGCTCCGGATACGCCGTCTTGAAGTAATTGTCTCCGTCAAGATAATCTGTAAGAAATCTCATGCCGCACTCGTAGGTCATTATCACCGCCGATATAGGCATAAGCTCGAATTCTGCCTTAGTAATGCTCTTGCCCGCCCCGCTTATATATCCTCGCGTAAAGGCGTCGAAATTCTCGATATTGAAGCCAACCTTGCTAAGGTCTTTCTCGTCTTCTTCCGCAGTAGAGCATCCTACTCGTATTGCGTCGCCGAAGTCATATAGCAACGAACCGGACATTACCGTATCCAAGTCAATTACGCATACCGCACGCTTTGTAGTAGCGTCAATCAACACGTTATTGAGCTTAGTATCGTTATGCGTAACGCGAAGAGGTATGGCCGAACTACTTAACGCATCGACTATAATAGGGCAAAGATAGGAATGCGCCTGCGCAAAATCATACTCTTGCCTTGCGTCTTTCAATCTGCCAACCTTATCAGCCTCAGCCGCCTTAAGCAACGTGTCATAACGCGCTTTCGTATTATGGAAATTAGGTATCACGTCATACAGCTTAGACGCATCGAAATCCGCAAGCCGCGACAGCATCTGCCCGAAAGCTCTGCCTGCATCCGCAAACATATCGCCATCTTCCGCTACGAGATACGTCTGAGTGTTTTCGATAAATTTAGTTGCGCGCCATACGTCTGCATTGTCGTCCACGTAATATATTTTATCGTCTACTGTGCGTACTATACACAGGCATTCTCTGTCCGGATCGCCGCCTTCGGCGATTATTTTATCACGCAAAAACTCTGTAATTGCGCTCATATTGTCCATCAAGCACTTAGGGTTGGGGAATACGCGGCGGTTAAGCCTTTGCAAAATATAGCGCAAGACACCTTCCGCCGTCTTGCATTCGACGGCAAAGGTGTCGTTGATGTGTCCGTTACCAAACGGTTTTATATCGAGGCAATCCCCCTTAAAGGAGAATTGCCCCGCTATTTGCGATAAATTCATTTTACCTATTTTTACTCCTTGGGAGTATCTTCAGAGTTATCTGCCGCCTTATCCGCTTCTTCTACGGGAGCAAAACTCTCTGCTTCTGCAACAGAAACATCCGTCGTATCCGAATCGGTTGCAATATCATCACCGTCTGCGTTAGCTGCCTTTCTTGCCTTAGCCTTCTTGCCGATAATACCCTTCTTGGCAAGTACCACGAGGGTTACTATCAGAGCGATTATTACAACAAGAATCGGTATCACTATCGCAAGAATAAGTTCTACAAGGCTAAGCGCGCCTTTATCAAGAGGTCTAGCGAAAGCCAAAGCGTCAGAATCGTAAGCATATACCTGTCTCTGCGTGTTGGTTACGTTTGCCGTACCGGTAGACCCACCAAGTACATGGCACAAGCCTTCTTCACCTACACCATCCTGTCCGGTCGTAAATTTATAGCTACGATAGAACTCCTTGATAAGACCGTTGTCCCATACATTGAGTTCCAAGGTGATATCGTCATCGAAATAAGTATAATCTGCCGCGAAGTCAACAGTGCCCTTGGTTCCGCCCTGCATATTCTTGAACTCGCCCCAGCATACGTCGTCTATAGTCTTATATATGCCGCCGGCCTTCAGCTTGAGCGAAATCTTATAATATTTCTTTCCGCTTGCGCTGTCGGTCAACTCCTCAAAAGTGCACGCGTCGTCATCAACGGTATCTTCGGTAATAACGAAGTTGGAGATACCGGTATGTCTGTCGGGTATGCATACGCCGTGAGCATCTTCGACGAAAATTTTGTAGCTTTCCTCTACCTCATCCCACACGAGATAGTCGTACTGAGGCTCGGCCTTAGCACCGTTGGAGTCTACGGTGTCATAGGTGATCTTGATGACTTTATAATGCGCGTCATCCATAATACCGTCTACGAAGTTGGATTCACGCTTAAATTTTACATTGATATCGGTTTGATTGCCGTTTTTATCATAGTTGAACTTGTCGAATTCAATCTTAACGCCGTTAATATTTTGAGCTGCGGGATTGGATACGAATGGAAGCTCCGTATAATCAAAATCTTTATTGACTCTTACCGCGTCGCTGAGCTCGCTCGTCACAGGAGTCTTCTCCCATGTACAATCTACGCCGCCGAGAGTATCTTGGTCAAAAGACATATCTCTGATACCCTTACCGTCTCTGCCGTGCTGGTCCTGGAAGTAATTCTCGGCTCTGTTGGTGTAGCTCCTGTACCAATATCCGAAAAAGCTGAGTATACCGTCAGGAAGCGTATTAAGATTCATCATACCGCTTATGGTTCTCGTCCAGCTCTCGTTCTCAGTATCTACAGTCGCCCAAGTGGAAATCTGGTTGACGGTCATATTTTTTCCGCTTACCAAAGTCGTAGGCATCTTTTTATCTTTCATGGTGATATCGATGTCGCTCAATGTTGTGGTCATCTGCGCCTTGTTCATAACCATGTTATAGTTATCGCTGATGGCGTTGAAAATCTCAACATACGTCTTGCCGCTGTCGTGCATAGCCTTGATATCTTTAAGATCCGCGGCCGTATACCTATCCTTGGTAACATTGCCGTCTGCGTCCAATTTATAGCCGAACACTATATCGCCTGTGGCGGTATATCCGCCGAGATACTTAAACTCTGCGTTCTTAAGTGTGTCAAGGGGGGTGCTCTCGGCGATAGCCATACCGCAAACCGAGAAAGCCATGACAAAGATAAGAGTAAGAGCTATCACGGTGGATAAAGCAAACTTTTTCTTCATAACTTCACCTCTTAAAATATTAGCTAAACAGCCTAACTGTTCGATTTATTTTACTATAAATATATATGATTGTAAAGTAGATTTTACTATGATATGCCGACGCCGAGCTTAAATAGCGTTAAAAATAATTGTCGGTTGTAATTACGCGGAATTAAGAAATAAATCGCGCGCTATCCTCTTAAAGATATATAACGCGCGTACGCCTTGACAGCGCGCGAGCGTAAAGCATATAATTAATGCTGCGAGGAAGAGGATATGAACGGTATAATACCACAACCGAATAAAATACAAAAAAAGAACGGACAATTCCTGCTTGGCGGCGACATAACGGTAAAGTCGTCCGCGCGCTACGCCCAATCTGCGGAAAAACTTGCGGGGATGATAAGGTCATCCTATACCTGCGTCAACATAACGGATAATTCGCCAAGGCTCATTGAACTTAGCGAGGTAACTTATCTTGGTCAGGAAGAATACGTAATAGAGTGCTCCCCCGACAAGCTGGAGATAAAAGCCAGCAAGCGCGCGGGGCTGCTGTATGCAATCAACACGCTGTATATGATGCTTGAGTTGCACTCGTTTCACCACTCTCCCACGCCGATAGACTGCTTCTTTATTGCCGACAAGCCTCGCTTCAGATGGCGCGGAATAATGCTTGACGAAGCAAGACACTTCTTCGGCAAAGCCGCCGTGCTCAAGCTGATAGACATGATGTGTCTTAACAAACTTAACGTACTGCACTGGCACTTATCAGACGATCAGGGATACAGACTCGAGAGCAAAGCATTTCCACTACTGCACGAGATAGGCAGCAAGCGCAGCGACACTCAGATAGGCGGAGAAAACTCCAATCTATACGAAGGCACGGGACACGAGGGCTATTACACTCACCAAGACATAAAAGAGATTGTCGACACGGCGCGAAGCCACAACATACTTATAGTCCCTCACATAGAACTGCCCGCGCATACTACGGCAATGGCGGCGGCATATCCGCAATACTTCTGCAATACGGAGAGCGTACCTGTCGCCACGTCTTTCGGACGCAAAGACACTCTGCTGTGCGCGGGAGACAAGTCCGCGTACGAATTTGTATTTACATTGCTTGACGAGATATGCTCGATATTCCCCTCTCCGTATATCGGAGTAGGCGGCGCAGACGTCAATACAAGCATATGGACGGAGTGCGAGCGCTGCAAGAAATTCATGTCTGAAAACGATATATGCGACGCGGACGCGCTCAAGCGGTATTTTATCAATTACCTCTCCGCAAGACTTAAGGCAAAAGGACGCAGAATGATATGCAGTAACTTTGCAACAGACGAAAACACCTCCTACGACGTAATAGGTCAATATATGTCTCCTAAAGACGATAAAAGCATCCCTTTGCAGCTGCGTATGGGCAGGAGTTTTATCGTTTCACGTCCGCAGTATCTGTCCTTCGATGCGCCGTACTGTCAGATTCCTTTGAAAAAAACTTACGAATACGATCCCGACAAGGACATAAAGGATTGCCGCTATCTCAGGGGCAAAATAATGGGAATGGAAGCTGCCTTGTGGACGGAATGGATAAGCGATAAAGAGAAATTGGAGATGTGTCTTTATCCGCGTATGGCTGTATTGTCCGAGGCATGCTGGAGCGAGCCGACGTTCAAATCGTTTAAGTCGTTCAAGGCTCGCCTGCCCAAATACAAAGACATGCTAACCGACAAAGGCATAAGATACGCCGAGGACGGGATATCGATGCCGCGCGGCATAATAAATCGTTATAAAAGGCTGTATTATTACAATCTCAACGATAAAAACGTGGAGGTAAGGACCAACCGTGAGCACTATCAAGATAATTAACGCCGTCATATATAAAGGCGGCAAACTCGTACGCGGCGAAAGCATAACCGTAAAAGACGGCGTCATATGCAATGAATCGGAAGTGAAATCTCCCGATGCCGTATACGATGCTAAAGGTAATATCGCGTGCGCAGGATTCATAGATGCTCACACGCACGGCGGACTCGGCAAGGACTGCATGGAGCCCACTTGCGAGGCTCTCAATACGATATCGAAGTATCACCTGTCCAAGGGCGTAACCTCATTCTGTCCCACTACTATGACAGCCGACATAGCGGATATAGAAAGCGCGCTGGAAAACATACGCGGCTTTAAGTCCGATTGCTCGCGCATAGCGGGCGTACATCTGGAAGGTCCCTTCCTCTCGGCAGGCTCTGCGGGGGCGCATCCGCTTGACAAATTGCTTAATCCCGACGCATCTAACACCGCATTTATAGATAAGTACGCAGATATCGTAAGCCGCATAACAGTTGCGCCCAACCTTTCGGGCGCGCCCTACCTTGCCGATAAATGCAAAAAGCTGGGCATACAGGTATCTATGGGACATGATAACGCCATAGACGACGAAATCTATGCCGCAATAGAGGCTGGAGCGTCGTCGGTAACGCATATGTACAACTGCACTTCCCGCCCCTCGCGTAGGACCACGCCTAAAAAGCATCTCGGTCTGACCGAAGTGGGACTAATCGATAAGCGCGTGATGTGCGAAGTAATTGCCGACGGATCGCACGTGCCTGATAAGCTCTTCGATATGATATTCAAATTGAAAGGCGCAGACGGCATATGCCTTGTCTCCGACTCCCTTTCCGTAGCGGGCATGGGCGAAGGCGACTATTATCTCGGTAGCGGAGAAAGCCGTCAGCAGATAAGGATTGAGGACGGCGTAGCCATACTGCCCGCCGCCAATACCTACGCGGGTTCGGTAACTGCCGTATCGGAAATGGTGGTATCGCTTGCAAAGCGCGGATATGATATTGAGGACTGCCTGAAGATGTCTACGATTAATCCTGCAAAACTCGCCGAGTTGACCGACAGAGGCGACATTAAGGAAGGTATGCTTGCTGATATCAATATCTTGGACGAAGGCTTGAAAATAATAGATACTTTCCTCGGCGGAGTAAAGGTAGGCTGATTGAGCTATACGCCTTAGTTATTGATAATAATAAATCGGCTTGCACGCAACGGCGCAAACCAATATAAGGATATAAAATAAATAAGGGCTATTATAAGTCGCAACTTATAGTAGCCCTTTATATTTACAAAAGCAGATACGACAATGCTATACGTTGTTTATATCGTCTGTCTTATCCTTATCGCTGCTATCTCTACGCTTATCGCGCTTTTTAGAGCCAACCTTAGCAATCAGTACAATTACCAAAATTACTATAAAGGCGGTTACGCCTATCATTACGTACTCGGCTATTACATGCAGCTTGA
>CAMWNK010000025.1 GCA_947175555.1 uncultured Clostridia bacterium
AATGAATATAGCGTCATTAAAGTGCCCGCACCGACAGCATGAAAATTAAAAAAAGTGATAAGTAAGGCAACCTTATAAAATAACGTAATACGCTTTAAGAAAAATCTTGGAGTGCCTTTGCTATTAACTTAAATAAATCATTTCATTTTGATATAATGATTATACAACAGTAATTTAGCGGAGAAATCGGAGGTTTTTATGCTTGATACAATACCTAATGCAGAAGAAATGATGAAGTTAGTCGGTAAACCATTATACGAAGTATGGAATAACTTGGTCGCCTTAGTTGACGAAAAGTACGATATGGATTGCTTATGGAATAAGGGCGGCAAAGCATGGAAATACGAATACAAATACCGTAAAGGCGGTAAAACGCTTTGCGCCTTATATGCAAGAGAAAATTGCATAGGCTTTATGATTGTCTTGGGTAAAGACGAGCGATTGAAATTTGAAGCCGACAAAGAGACCTATTCTAAAGAAGTTCAAGAAATATATGACAATACTCACACTTACCACGACGGGAAATGGATAATGTTTGAGCCGACGGACGCTTCATTATTCAATGACTTTATTAGGATGTTGAGCATTAAAAGAAAGCCGAACAGAAAGTAAATATAAATCAATTTAGCGACCGATAAGAAACGTCCTTCTTGTCGGTCTTTTTCATTTATAGCGGATTGACTGCTTTTTACTGTTTTAGGCGTCCGCCCAAGTTGAGCCTTTCCAACTACGATTGCAGATATATTTTTACAAAAGTAAACCGCAAAACCATCATCCGAAATTCAATATCGCTTATTAGTCTAATGGAGATATCGCACTATTTTCTCATGAATAATACAATATATATACTTATAGAGTATGTATTGTGATATAATTAAAATATATAAAATACAAACTTTTTAGGAGACTAAAATGAAAGATAAAGAAATGACTTTTGAAGAAAAGCTGAATGTAATGGAAAAATTCGGTCTGCAAAAAGAGTGGGCGGAGTGGGAATTGAAGCAAGAAAGCGACGTTTGGGCAGTTCTGCCTTCTTTCCGTTTTTTGAAGCCCATTAGCGACCACCTTGAATTTCATAGGGGCGGCTTTGCGGATATGATAAAAAAATATCAAGAACAGGGCGAGCTTGACGAAAGATTTCCCGAAGTATCTGCGCTGATAAAAGAAGGCGCTTCGATAGAAAGTATAGAAAAGTTTGCGTTTGAAAGAATTCAGGAAGCCGTTGAGTGCATCTTGTACCAACTCGGCGACCAAGAGTCTGCGGAATGCGCAGACGTATTCGACGAAATTGATTTTTCACAAATGAATTCACTAAGGCTTATGGAAGTAGCCCCCGACGGAAAACCGACGGGGCGCTACGCCGTTGAACTTCACGGAAAAATTCCGTTTTCCGATATGGAAGATTGACCGTGTTGAAATAATATGCGCTATATGACGTAACGAAAAATTCGGAGAATAATATTATGGATTGCATCGAAGTATTCCGACAAGCTGAACAAGAAATTGCGGAAAGCGGAAAACTCAGTCTGACCGCACGGCGAAAAATTTGGCAGACTATGGGCGAAATCGAACCGCGCGACCGCGACTCTATAAAGCCGCGGTCGCTGACGGAACCGCTCAAAAAGCGTGCATATCTTGCGCTTGCCTGCGCAAAAAAAGTAATGCCTATGTGGTGTTCTGTAGATTCCGACGACAAAAGTCCGCAAAATTTAATTAAAAAGAGTCTTGCTTACTTAGACGGTAAAATAACGGTTAACGAATTGCGAGCAGAACGGAAACAATCCACTATCGACGATTTTATGAACGCCGTCGATGAATACGGTGAACCCGCCTCGGCCGCTGTCGCCGCTTGGGATGCGATGGTCGTAGCTTTGGAGGACGAGTCATATTTAGAGCCGTGGGACAGCGACTTGACTGATGAAGATATAGACGCATACGAAAGGGATGCCGCAAAAGAAGCGTGTGTTGCATGGAGTAACGCTTATACCGACAACGACAACGGTAAATACGTTATTCGCGAAATGCGCTTTTGGGCATGGTATTTGGAAGAAGCCGCAAAAATTGCGGGCTTGGATAATTACCGTTTCCCGCCCAAATATATAAAAGCGTTTAAGGAAAAACAAAATCCACCGAAGCCCGTACCCGAAGAAGTAACGCTTGAAAGCTTCTGCGAATTTTTGGGCGTCGGCGAGTACGTCTACAATATAAAAGGCGAAAGCGAAATTTCATATTACAACAAAAAAACCGACAAGTACGACAAAACCGAATATTTCGATATCTACCAAATTACGTCAAGACTGCCGCAAGAATACGGTATTTGCCCTGTTTGTAAAAAACAGATTGATAATATCGAATGTTTTTTTGCAGACAGAGGTCTTGACTGGGACGAGTTTGCTGTCCCGAAAAAATATCCGCAAATTGACATAAGGCGTTTATGTTTACAATTTAGATGCCCCGACCACCCCGACGAGTGGATTTATAATATTCCGAACGGTTATCGAAATTATAAAGACGGGGTAAAGCGGTATATAAAGGGAGAAGGCAGGTTGGAGAAACTGCTGGAAGAATTAGAGCGAAGAACTGTAACAAAATACTGTAAAGTTTGGGCGGACGAAATTATCATAAACGGCGAAAATTGCAGTACGGTTGAAGAAATAGAAAACAAAAAAGAAGAACTCGGTCTTGTCGACACGGGTTGGGTTGATAAAGCAAAAGGGATTTACAGACTTGATTTAAGGCAGTTTTTATCGAATTTTTTTGTTTTCCGCTTTCCTTTTTCGAAGTTTGTGCAATACACTAAAAATATGAATGATGATACCGGCGGCTACAGAGCTGTACTTAAAGAAGATGAAGGCATAGTGGAATTTGAGGTAAGAGATTTCCGATTTAAGTGTTTTATGGAAAACGAACAGCCGATTTATATGCAAATAGAACAGCGTAAAAAATCATGAACAAAACGCAGTTTGTAAAATTCAGCTGAATAGGAGCGTAAAATGGAAATATGTGAAATAACGCTTGACAGCAAGCAGTATGCCCTATTAAAGAGTATGCTTAGTTGCGATAGAAGAGCGGACTTAATAAGAAAAATACCAATCAACGCAAAAGAGTTGTTTTACGATATGACTCACGAAATATACTCGCCTGTCATAGATGGTTGGAGTACACTCGAAATTGTGTTGAAAGAATCTTCAGATACGCTAAACTTGTTAAGATTTATGACTAAACAGATATTCCCAAGCGATGAGAATTATTTTGTGAAACAACTGGGAAGAAAATGGGCAAATTTTCGTTTGAAAAAAGATTGTGCACTTATAATATATAAAAATGGAACAAGTCTTATAAATGTCAATTTAGCTGATGACTTGTGCAATAAATAAATGATATTCGGTAGAAGTTTTTAATGAATTCGGAGGAGCAACTTTGTCAGGTTTTATGGTTTATTGGTCAAAAGATTATTTAAAGGAATTAAAAGCGGCGGGTGATAGCGGTCCTATAAAAGTTATTTACGGTGGTCCTCATAGTACAATGCCGTCAATAGAGAGTGTAGAAGTCGGCGATATAATTTATCCGGTAACGATCGCAAACAACACATTATGCGTATTGGCAAGGCTACCTGTTGAAAAAAAAGAAATCGCTTTCCACTATATTCTGCGAGAAACCGGCAAAATACACCAAGCAATTCAGCCGGACGGTTATGCAGAAGAAGTAATAAATCAAAACGGTAACTCGTTTTTCTTTTGCGGAGGACATGCTTATAATAGCGTAAAAGCTTTTCCTGAAAATACGAAAGTTATACTTTTAAGCGATTTAAAAGAATTGCCTCACAAGTATCATCAGAAGCCTAAAACGTGTTGTGCAGAGCTTGCCGCATATGGCGAAAACGGATCTACGATAGAATTGCGCAGTTTGCCTTTGGACGTATTACCGAGCTTGCGGTTTGGTAAGACAAGCAAACAGTTAAAGCCGCTGATTCTAAACAGTAAAGGACTTCCGACAACTATGTCTTTGAGCAATGTTCGCCGTATGAGCGAAGAAACGCAGAAAATATTTGAATCGCTTTTTAATGTATAAAAGCTATGCCAATTTCTTTGATATAATACCCGTTTATTCAAGTACTCGCCATAGTACCAAATGAAAATTTTTTATTGCCCAAAAATCATTTGACATAAAATTTTTATTAGGTTATGTTCCACTTATATCATATTTGGAGTAGTTAAAATGTATCATTTGAGATTAAAAGGCAACCACTATGAAATGGGCGTAAAGCGTGGAATAATTTTCAATAAATGCGGAATTACATTTCCGCTTAATTTAGACGATTTTCAAAGACGGTACGGCTATGAAAGCGAAAAGCAATTACAAAAATTTTTCCCGAAGTATGTGAAGAAATAAAAGGCGTTACCGATACAATAAAAGTTGATTATGAAGAGCTTTCGGCGTGGCTTTTGTGTATGGGGTGTTGTAGTATAATCTTGAAAGCAAACTTGCCTAAAAAGAAATAGCCGAGCACGTCAATTGCATTAAATTTTGACTGTACTTCTACTACACATTTCACTATAGCAAAATCATTTAGCGCGTCATACGCTATTTTATTCGATTAGTAGATTATTGTTTCTACCCATTACAACTCAATATATTATTCGCAATGACCGTCTTCGCAGTCAATGACTGATAGCTGCGCCTTATCGCAGGCAACGCCGTTTCTATCGTAATAGTCTTTTATCGCTGCGCGCACAGCCTGCTGCGCAAGTACGGAACAATGAAGTTTGTGAGCGGGCAATCCGTCAAGAGCTTCTGCAACAGCTTTGTTAGTGAGCGCAAGCGCGTCGGAAAGCGGTTTGCCCTTAATCATCTCTGTAGCCATAGAACTGGACGCAATCGCGGAAGCGCAACCGAATGTGTTGAACTTAACGTCGACTATCACGTCGCCTTCTATCTTGAGATAAATCTTCATGATATCGCCGCATTTTGCATTGCCCACTTCCCCTACTCCGTCGGCGTCCTCAATCTTGCCGACATTACGCGGATTGCGGAAATGCTCCATTACCTTTTCACTGTATAACATAATCTTTCTTTCCTTCCTGCAAATCTCTCCAAACAGGGGATATTTCCCGCAGCTGCTCCACTACTTGACGCACGGCAGATACTGTATAATCGATATCCTCTTGCGTGTTTTCGTGCGAGAGCGTTAGACGTAGCGAGCCGTGCGCAATCTCATGCGGTCTGCCGATGGCAAGCAGCACGTGGCTGGGATCGAGCGAGCCCGACGTGCATGCCGAGCCCGACGAGGCGGCAATGCCCATATCGCTGAGCATAAGCAAAAGCGCTTCGCCCTCTATTCCTTCAAAGCATACGTTTACGTTCCCGTGTAAACGTCGCGTTCTATCGCCGTTGAGCACCGTATGCGGAATCGACAATAGTCCGTCTATCAATCTATCTCTCAGCTTAGCAATTTTTGCCGCATTCTCCGACATGCTTAAGCAAGCTGCCTTCAACGCCCTCTCCATACCGATAATCGCAGGTAAGTTTTCCGTACCCGCGCGCTTGCCGCGCTCCTGCGCGCCTCCCGAGATGAGCGTATATACGGGTATACCCTTTTTGACATACAGCGCGCCGATGCCTTTAGGACCGTGAAATTTATGCGCAGAAAATGACAGCATATCTATATTGTCGCTTACAACATTGACAGGCAGTTGCCCTACAGCCTGCACTGCATCGGTATGAAACAGCACGCCGCGCTTGTGGCAGACAGCGCCCAGCTCTTTGATAGGTTGTACGGTCCCTATCTCGTTGTTGGCATACATTATAGAGACGCATACTGTATCTTGTGTAATCGCCTTATCGAGCTCGTCCGCTCGGACAATACCGTCCTCGTGTACGTCAAGCAGCGTTATTCTAAAACCACGCTTCTTCAGTCTATCCAAAGTATGCAGTATGGCATGATGCTCAAATGCAGATGATATTATATGCTTCTTACCGATGCGCTCGCCGATTGCAGCCGCCGTCTCGAGTGCCTGATTGTCCGCTTCGCTGCCGCCTGATGTAAAGTATATCTCATCGCTATCTGCGCCAAGCAGTTGCGCTATGCTCTGCCTCGCAGCGAGCAACTTCTCCGCAGCCGACTGCCCCGCCTCGTGAAGCGAGGAAGGGTTGGCATAATTTGCGTCCATACATGCGACCATAGCGTCGATTGCGGCGCGGCTCATTCTTGTAGTTGCCGCATTGTCGAGATACACTTGCATAGCTCTCTAATTGAAAAGCGCGGTTGAGAGATATCTGTCGCCCGAATCGGGGAATACGACAACTATCGTCTTGCCCTCGTTCTCCTTACGGCGAGCAAGTTCGGTTGCAGCCCACAGTGCCGCGCCCGAAGAAATACCTACCAAGAAGCCTTCTTGCCTGCCGATCTCTTTGCCTGTAGAAAAGGCATCTTCATTGTCTACTGCGATTATCTCGTCATAAATATTTGTATCCAAAATCTTGGGGACAAAGCCTGCGCCTATGCCTTGAATCTTATGCGCTCCGCTCACTCCTTTAGACAGCACGGGGGATGAGGCAGGCTCCACTGCCACTACTTTTACGGCAGGGTTTTTCTCCTTCAGATACCTTCCTACTCCTGTTACGGTACCGCCGGTGCCAACGCCCGCGACAAGGATATCTACCTTTCCGCCTGTATCTTGCCAAATCTCGGGACCTGTCGTCAAATAATGCGTCTTAGGATTGACGGGATTGTCAAACTGAGCGGGCAAAAAGCTGTGCTCAATCTCGCCGGCTAACTCCTGCGCTTTAGCGATTGCGCCCTTCATGCCTTTAGCTCCTTCGGTCAGGACAAGCTCCGCGCCGTAGGCTTTGAGCAGATTGCGACGCTCCACACTCATGGTGTCGGGCATGGTAAGGATGAGACGATAGCCCTTAGCCGCGGCAATTGAGGCAAGTCCTATACCCGTATTGCCTGAGGTAGGCTCGATAATTACGTCGCCCTTTTTTAACTCACCCGCGCGTTCGGCAGACTCAATCATCGCCTTTGCAATGCGATCCTTAACCGAACCTGCCGGATTGAAATACTCTAACTTTGCAACTATGTCAGCCTTTAAGCCGTGCTCCTTTACGTAATTGTTGAGAGCAACCAGCGGCGTTTTGCCGACCAATTCCGTAACATTGTTGTAAACAGCCATACCAAACTCCTTAATCATATAATCCCTATCGGATTACTATGGTATAGTTTAACATGCCCTATTTATGCTGTCAAGTAATTAATAAAAAATTTTACACGGTTTTTCCTTCCATGATATCGCCAAGAGAAATTTTTTCAAGATAATCGCGCATCACGCCGTAAAGTCCGTTCCACAATCCGCGCACAGCGCACGAGGCACGATTACAATAACCTTCGCGCAGTACGCACTCTACAGGGACAAGCTCCCCTTCCGTGTGCTGTAAAATCTCGTAGACGCTATAATCATTAGCGGCCTTGGTAAGTAGATATCCTCCGCCTGCACCGCGTACAGAGCGCAGCAAGCCCGCTTTAGTCAATGCTGCCGCGAGCTGCTCGGTATACTTAATAGATATCTCCTGCCTTGCGGCTATCTCGGAAATTTTTACGGCGCAGTCCTTGCCGTTTTGCGCTACGTCCAGCATGATACGGAGTGAATAACGTCCCTTGGTAGAAATTAACATACTCTTGCTTCCCTATAGGTTTAGTATAATTAATTATAGCATTTTTTACGTGAACTGTCTACGAGATTAAAATGCAAATTACTGCATTTGATTAAGCGCGCACTTTGCCGCAAACTAATTTTTATATGATACGTTAGACACCGCTTATTACGTCTATAGTAAAAGGCTCGCGGATTGAAACTCCGTGAGCCTTTATTTCGCTAAAACTACTTATTAATATGCTTCTCTATAAGAAGCGCGCTTTATAAGCAACTCGTACCTCAATTTTACTTTAGTTAATATTATTATGCTTACTGCTCTTACCTAAGTCATTACGCGCTCTTATATATCAACCTATACTACTGACTTTTAGCATCGTATGAAGGCAAACTGAATTTAGGTCCTGCATAGTTGATAAAATATGCGGGCGCATTCTCATCAGAGCTACATATCTTGGTAATTCTATCGGCAGTTATACGCACGGTAAGACAATTACCATCAGTATTATAGCCGCTGTAATACAACCCCTCTGCCTCTACTATAAAAGACAATGTAATAATAGCGCCGTTCTTGTTTGCAGATATCAGCTTGACACTATCTCTGCCGATACCGTCGAGAGTGCCCAAGACATATCCCATAGTGTACTTTTCGATGTCTTCGTCAGCGCCGAAAACGCTGCCGTTATAGGAATCGCCGGACTTTAGGCCGAACAGTCTGTCTATGTCGCTATCTTCATAAAAGTCGCCGTCATTGTTGATATAGCCGACTTTATAATCTTCTTTAGTTGCCTTCTTAGGCTTGACGCCCGACTTAAGCGAGTATCCGAAATAGGAATTGACGTAAGTAGTAGTTATCTTAGACGCCTTCTCTACACCCTTGTTGACTACGACGAAATCTTCCCAGCCGTCAATATTATCGTTGCCGTAAGATACGTTTAGCTTTTGCGTGATAGTCATATCGCCGTCTTTATATTTATACTTAATAAAATAATTTCTGTTATTGATATATTCCTTGCTTGCGGCAAGAGCATTCTCATATGCTTCCCAAGCCTCTTCCTCGCTAAGTTGCTTATTACAAGCCGCAAAAGCAAAAAGGCATGAAATAATCGCCAATATTAATAATGCGGATACAACATATTTCTTTTTCATATCACACCTCCTCGCCGCCGTCATCAGAGCTATCAATCTGCTCTGCCACGACTTCCGCTTCTTCCTTGACCTTGGCGTCCGCATCAGCAGCATCTATATCTGCAACACCTATTTCCTCAGTGTCTATATCTGCAGCACCTGTATCAAGTATTTCTGAGCTGTGCATCTCCACCTCTAAGGAATCCGTGCCGTCGAACAACTCGCCTGACGACAGTACCGACTCATGCTCGTAGCCGTGTAAGATATTATCTTTAGCGGCGCGCTCCTTGAGAGCTTCTATCATCATCTTATGCTTCTTCTCATTTAGATCCCAGAAGAAGAACGGCACTGCGCACAGTACGCCGAACACAGCCGACAGAATTGCCAATGACCTGAATAACGGTTCTCTTACTACCGTATCGTATAAGATATCGTAGTCGTCAAGCAAACCGTTGAACTCGTACAAAGCAGGTATAATGAATCCCGTGCCGAGCGCGATAACCTGCCCTATCATACCCAAGTTACCCGACATACCCTCGAATCTGTCGCCTGTAGCGTATTGCTGATAATCAAGCGCGTCGGCATTCATTGCCGGCGAGGAGATTATCTGTACCGCCACAGCCCAGAATACGATATATGTAGAAATGAACAGCAGTACGATGTTATTGGGAAAAGCTATCAATATAGCCGATGCGGCCGCCGCTATTAAATTGGTGAATATAGCTACGTTGCGCTTGCCGAAGAATTTAATCAAAAACGGTGCCATAAACATACCTATACCCGACGCCGTACCCAAGACGAGCGAGAGGATGGACTGAATATTGGCATTTTGCAAAACGTATATGTATAACCACATCAATATACCCGTGATTGCGCCTCTGCCGAATTGGAACCAAGTAGTGATATTGAGTATCCACATATATTTATTGCGCACTATCTTTTTCATAGCGTCTTTGAACTTGACTTTCTGCTTATACGCTTTAGGTACGATAACTCTCTCTTTAGTACCGAAATAAACCAGCAAAGTAAGCAATACGCCTAAAATAGCAAATACAGGGAAAATCGTACGGTAAAAGTTTTGGTCCAACTGCCCCAACTTAAATAGCTTGGATATCTGAGGAATCAATGCGCCCGTAATGGTAGGAGCAAAGGAATATACAAGAGATGATATGGAGATGATATTGGCGCGCTCCTGCGAATTGGGACTTAAAAGCTGAGCAAGCATCGAATACTGTCCCAAATAAAATTGATAAATAAAATTCATCATTATGAAAAGTATTCCGACTACTATAGTCATCGTCAATTCATTCCAGCCCGTATCCATGAATGCAAGCGACGTAAGTAAGACTGCGCAAGGTATCGATAGCCATAACATCCACGGACGCGCCTTGCCTTTATTGCCGGGAGTATTGTCTATCAACCACGACTTCAAAGGCTGCAACACTATTGTAGCTCCCGCATTTATAAAGCCTAATAACGCTAACGTAGTAGGCTTCATTCCGTATATTGAGCCTAACAAAAGACAAGTGGAACCCAGTGTAACATTGCTGTATATTACAGCCAATAGCTGGACGCCCATTCCTCCGACAGAATATGCCACCGTCTCCTTAGACGGGACATAATTGCCTTCGGCAGGTCTGTTCCAATGCATAAAGAAACTCTTTACAGCGCCGATAACCGACTTACACAGACCGGATATCGCAGCGCCAAAAGACTTGAACGCGCCGGAAATCTTATTCATTAATTCCCCCAACCTCACAATTAATCGATGATACTATTATAATACAAATACGAGCATATGTAAATAGCAAGTAAATAATCCGTATGAACTTTTTCTTTCTGAAACTGCCAATAGTAAAAAATTGCTTAAAACGATATGATGCGCTTGCTATGTACAATAGTTTTTTATAAGTTAATTACTTGATAATTAACATTAAGCGTAGTTATAATTAACTCATTACTATAGCTGAACGGAGCGCAATAAGAGGTCATCATGAAACAATATATTGTTGACGCCTTTACGGATAAACTGTTCAGCGGCAATCCTGCCGCGGTGTGCATAATGGACAGATGGCCGAGCGATGAAGATATGCTGAATATCGCTTGTGAGAATAATCTCTCCGAAACGGCGTTTTGCGTAAAATACGATAACATCTATAAATTGCGCTGGTTCACGCCGAAAGACGAGATAGATTTGTGCGGACACGCTACGCTTGCGACAGCATTTGTAATAAAGAATTTTATCGAGCGCGAGCGCGATGTCATCTCGTTCGACACTCTTTCGGGACGACTAACCGTAAGTGTGATAGACAACGTATATGAGATGACCTTCCCCGCTTACCGACTTAATAAAGTAGCTGTAACTAACGAAATGGAGCAATCTATCGGCATACGTCCGATTGAAGCGTACAAGGACAGAGATTTGCTTATGGTAATAGACAATGAAGACGCTGTAAAAAACATGTCGCCCGACTTTGCACTTCTCAAGCGATTAGACGGATTATGTATTGCCGTAACCGCGCGCTCGCAACAATACGATTGTATCTCGCGCGTCTTTGCGCCGGAATTAAGCATTCCAGAAGATCCCGTAACAGGCTCTACGCATTGCATGATTGCGCCCTACTGGGCTGATAAATTGGGCAAGTCGCACATAACGGCATTCCAAGCGTCTGAAAGAACAGGACTACTCATGTGCGAGGTGTGCAATGACGGCAAAGTAAAAATATCGGGCAAAGCCGCACTGTACGCAATATCCGAAATCATGGTAAACTAAACGGCTATAATTATCCAATCGTCATGTGTTGATATAGCTGCTCTCATTATTGCAAATGACTGGCTATCGCCCTTATATGCCTTGTAAGATAATTAAAGCATACAGCTTATTAGCCGCATTAAAACTTGCAAGTTTCGCTCGCTTTCATCCCTTGAGTATTATCAATCATACCGAGCGTCCCATATCATATGCCTTACTCATAGCGGATGTGCCCTTGATTTCCCCTTTTTCATAGACGCCGCAACCGTATATCACGCCCATCTCTTTTGCTCCTTCGACACAGTCTGCATATCCTCTAAAGCATGCAAGAGTAGTTTCCATCGCCGCAGACGTATCGTCGGCTGCCGTCATGATGTAATAAAATTCTTTATCTTTCACTTCAAGCCAACGCGCAACGGTTCTGTCAATAACCGCTTTAAGCTGAGCGTCGATAGAATAGAAATAGACAGGACTTGCCATAACTATCACGTCCGCATCGATTATGCTCTGCAATATCTCAGCCATGTCGTCTTTAATGATGCACTTTCCGCCTTTGCTCCGACAATAATAGCACGCCCTGCAATAGCCTACATTTTTTTGCGACAGGTTGATTTTATCTACCGTATGTCCGCTATCTTGCGCCCCGCGCATAAACTCGTCGCACAATAAATCGGAATTGCCGCCTTTTCGCGGACTGCCTGATATAATCAAAACTTTTTTACTCATAATTCTATCTCCTTAACAGCCGATAATTACTTATTGAGTCGTTATTGCTCTGCTTAGCTAAGTTCCAATCATATTATAAATCAACTCAATCAAAAACGGAAGTCGAAAAAAGTTGAGCCTTTTAACCAATAGTTTATACAGGCAAGCAGCTTATACCCAAGTGCGACGTCGGGCTTGCTTATCGCTTACACGCTCTATATAATAAAATGATTAAATAATATAATACATGAGGAGTATTACAGATGATTACCATGCAGCAAATCAGGCAAGACTTAAAGGAGATACGTTATTACTACTCGCAACGTAAGGAATTGGATGCAGCCGCATTGATTATCGGGGAAAACGCCGTAGTCAAGAAGGCAAAGCGCTACAACTTAGCAATAGATAGAGCTCCGCTCATCCTCTACCGCCTATATTACGGACTGTATGTCATGAACAATTCGCAGTCCGCTTTAGCTTATGATTGGGATAAATGCGTCGACTATATAAAGCAGCTCAACGGGCGTCTTTGCGACTACTTGGCTGATAATCTGTAAAATGCGAGACATCGCTCATCTTGCTATGTATACGCTACATTATCAATCGGCGTCAATCGAGGGAGCAATCGGCGTCTCGTTTGACACACAAAATAATAAAGTGGTAATATAAACAATATAAATACATATATCGGCTTATTGCTCGGAGGTATGACGTGAAAAAACGCTTAAAACTGCTTATTATTCTTACTTGTGTGATAATGATTGCCGTATGTATGAGCGTAGGATTTACCGCATGCGACAGCGAAGCTGCCGCATCGCGCAAACTTAACGAACTTGCTAACGAAACCGCTCTTTTCCTGCTCGGCAACGATGCTTATAGCTGGAATACGCTTTCTGTCAATCCGCAACAGTCTTACGGGTACGAAAGATACGGCGATCCCAAGTGGTACTCCTATTCTCCGCTTACAGATTCCGACGTGAAAGATATACGCTATGCGTTCAACTACCTCAATAAAAAATTTGCAAAAATAAAGGTTGCAAAATTGCACGACGCAGACGTAGCGACGTATTACTCGCTCAAGCACGCCCTAAATACTTATACTCAATATTACGGCTCGGACTACGTAAAAGAATTCTCGCTTATAGACAGCGGATATATCAATTCGCAAGGCGGATACGTAGCCGACTTCACGAGCATGGCAGAAAACTACTCTCTGCGCAATAAAGACGACATACAAGACTTGCTGTCTATGTTCTTATCATGTAAAGACGCGTTTTCAACTTATATCGACTACGCAAGAGACAGAGTCTCCGCAGGCTATCCGCTGTACGACAGCTCAATTAATTCCATGATAGAATACCTTGACGAAGTGGTCGATATGGGCGATAGCTATTATCTTTACGATTACACGTACGACAGAATCGACGGCTTATCCTTTTTAAGCGACAGCGAAAAGACGAATTATAAAAACAGCTTCCGCATAGCGATAAACGACAGCTTCATGTCAGGCGTGAGGACTTTATCAAGCGGACTTGCAAGCTATAGAGGCAACGTAAAAACTACCAATAAGAGCTACCTCGCATCTTACGGCAATATCGGCAAGGAATTGTATTCATGGCTGTTTAACAGCAGGACGGGAGCCGATACGGAAATAAGCAGCGCGTATCTCGGACTGTGCGCCGCGTATGAAAAATACGGTATGCAGGCGGAGGCGATAGCTGACGAAATAGATGCTGTAAAAGATACAAACGCAGCTCTTTACAATGAGTTTTACGCATATGTCGACGGAGATAAAAAGCCGCTCGGCTTGACCGATCCCGAAGAAATCCTGTCTTATCTCAAGAGCGCCGCTAAAGATATCGTACCTGACCTAATAAGCCAGCCTAATATAGACTTAAAGTATATGGACGACACGGCGGGCAAGCGCACGCCAGTAATTGCCTATTATATCTTGTCGCCTTTAGACGAGACCGACTCTACCGAGCACATCACTCTCAATCCTTATTATATACAGAACTCACCCGACGAGGTACTCCTTACCACTATGGCGCACGAAGGATACCCCGGTCATCTTTACGCATATGTCAATGCCAAAGAAAAGGGCGCAAGCCTTATGTCGACGTTGATGTCCGTAAAGGCGTTTTCCGAAGGATGGGCGGTATATGCTCAGATAACGCTGCTTAAAAACATAGCGGACTCCACGCAAGATACGGCTCTCAAAAAGTTCTGCGAATACACCTATAGCAACACCGTAGCCAATTATCTCATCGCGGTGATAATGGATATACAGATCAACTATTTAGGCGTAAGCGTACAGGATTATGTAGGTATGGGCATGGATGAAGACTATGTCCGCAACTTGATGGAGCTGATAATGGAAGACCCCACTATGTACGTGCCTTACGGCTACGGCATATACTCTATGCTCAACCTGCACGATAAGGCTAAGTCCGCTCTCGGAGACAAATATAACGAAGTAGAGTTTAACGGAATACTGTTATCCGACGGCATGGGACCTGCTCTATCAAGAGCGGAACAAATAACGAGCGATTATATTAAGAGCAAATAATAACATCTGTCTTAATAACAGAGACGGCTTGATTTATAAGCGGTTATAATGTATTGTGTAATAAAGGGATAGATTATATGAACATAAAATTCAGGATTATGCTTATATTGGCCTCAATCGCTTTTATTGCTATGGCGGCTGCGGGCATGATACTTAATATCAGAATAATGACTACGATTGCATTCCTTCTGCTGGTAGCCATATGGATTGCCATCCCAGCATGTTCGCAAGCGCTGAAGGTGAAAAAATCCAAAGAGCAACGCTCAAAACAGATGAGTGATAGGACATCGGCAAATGAGCCGTCCACAGGCGATAGAGGCGCTTACATAGGCTTAAATCACGGCGTGTCGGTACGTGTGAGTAATAGCAAGCGCACATATAGCGCGCAGGGCTATTCAAAAAATAGTAATAACAGTAAAGCGCAAACTTTATTGAAGTTATTCTTTTTTGTCGCCGTTGTAATATGTATTATTTTATTCATTGTCTTTCTGCAAATGGATAAAACTATGCCTGCGGTAATCTGCTTTGCATGCGGCATTGTCTTAATCATCGTCTTTGCACTGGCATTGGTTGCTACGCAACGCAAGTCTTCTACCCGCGCACAAGATAACGTCGAAAGCGCACAGTCAAGCGGAGCATCGGAATATCAAGAAACTCTTGGCACGGTAGTAGATTGTATAGTAAGCAATGCAGATACAGACAATGTATTCAATCAAGCATCCGCTACTACTTATAAGGTAATAATCGATGTAAACCATGAGCATAAGACTGCCTACAGCACTACTTATTATAGCCAAGGCACTACGCTTAAAGTAATAACGCAGCCTGGCGCTAAATGGGCGTCTCTGCTGGACGAAGCGATTGACGGCGAGGAGGTAGACGTCGTCAGCCCTGTCGCCGATTCTGCCTCCAAGTACAATACTGCCGCCGCGAGCAATTATAGATTCAAGCTGACTATCAACGATAACGACAACGAGAATACGATATTTAATCCTATTTCTCGCGACCTCGTAGACGCGGTAAATATCCTTGCCAAGTCCGAGACAAATTTCCTTGTGCTGGAAAGCTCTTCGCCTATTGACGGCATTATCGTAATACAAGCCAACGGCTGCTCTCCCAACGGGGATTACGTATGGGTGGAGGCTATATACGATAACGGAGCAGATAAAGACTCCACTATCTACAGTAGCGAAGTCGACGCCAAGACATTAGTCAATATGCTCAACGACTTTACAAGATACAGAACACCCGATACGAGCGATTGGACGCTATTCAGCTGATTAATCGCAGGCAACAAAATAAACATTGCGCTTTGACTGCGCGCCGACTGATACTATTATGAATATAAAAAGACCTACCGTACCTATCAATTACCTCTTTCAAGGCTGTTACAACCCCGCTTTTGAAGCGGAGATTGCCAAGTGCAAAGATAAGTGCTACGAGTATAATAAACTTAATCCCAACGACAGGGCAAGCCAGAGTAAAATATTAAAGACTTTGCTGGGCAAAATGGGTTGCGATACGATTATAACTCCGCCCTTTTGGTGCGATTACGGATATAATATAGAGGTAGGCGACTACTTCTATTCCAACCACAACCTTATAATCACCGACGGCGCAAAGGTAACATTCGGCGACAATGTATTTATCGGTCCCAACTGTTGCTTTACTACCGCAGAGCATGCTTTGGATCCCGATCAGCGCAAAGCAGGCATGGAAATAGCCCGCCCCATAACTGTGGGAAATAACGTATGGATAGGCGCAGGCACTACTTTGCTCGCAGGCGCGACTATAGGAGATAACTCGGTTATCGGAGCGGGAAGCGTAGTAAAGAAGTCTATCCCCGCAGGCGTCGTTGCAGTAGGCGTGCCTTGCAAAGTGCTCAGAAAGATAAGCGAGGCAGATAAGTATCGTTATCCCATTTATCAAGGCAATTATACCGATTGACATACGCCCTAACAATGCAATAATACTTATACTTTAATTATAATCTTATGCGGCGCAAGCTACCATAAAATTATTTATCATATCACTGCGACAAAGCTAAAAGCGCCGAGCATACATTATCTTAATCTTGCGTATATGATAATAGAAGTTATCTCGCCTTAGCCCAAGCAGCTTGAGCGCGGAACGAGAATCTATGCGCTTATCTATGTAGTCGAATGCCACCTGCAAAAAAGCATCCGTATACTTTATGCTCGGTCTGCCGAAGCGCACTCCCCTCGCAATAGCCGCGCGTATGCCTTCCGCCTGCCTTGCTTTAATATTGTCGCGCTCATTTTCCGCCACAAACGAAAGCACCTGCAACACTATATCCGAGATAAATTTGCCTACCAAGGTATCCGCCTTGGCGCGCGTATCGAGCAACGGCATATCGAGCACTAATATATCCGCGCCGATATGTCCGGTAATATTGGACCACTCGGATATAATGGCATCGTAGTTGCGTCCAAGTCTGTCTATAGACTTGATTACAAGCAGATCTCCCGCCTTTAGTTTTCTCATAAGCCGCTTGTATTGACTTCTGTCGAAGTCTTTACCGCTCTTTCTGTCCGAATAAATGCAATCCAAGTTGATTCCGAATTCAGTGAATGCGGCAATCTGCCTTTCGAGATTTTGGTCGCGTGTAGATACACGAGCATAAGCATACGTTTTCATAACAGTCTCCCCTCTCAGATAACAATCCCGACAGATACTTTTCGTTTATAAAAAGCCGCTATAATATCGCACTGCATAAAAAGTACTGCTCAAGACTATTATCCGTTAATTGATTTTTTATAAAATAGCAAAAATATAGGTATTAGAAAAACTTTTTTTACTCAAAATGTAAAATTAATAATTAAAATTTAATAAAATCAGACTTTTACTATATAGCGAAAATCGCTTAAATAATCAACAATTTACACATCTATTATAGCATTCCTCATCTTAATATCACAAGTATTGCCGTGTAGTAAAAGTCTGCTTTTACTACACGGACTAATCAATAAAAATATACGCAGCATACTGCCGTGTAACCGATATGAAATGATATAACTTAATTTTATTTATCTAAGGAGGTAGAATTATGAAAAAAACTATTATAGCATTATGCTTGACGATAGCGCTGCTAATGTGTCTGATAGGCGTTGTCGCATGTAGCGATACTCATACGCATAGCTTTGCAACGCAGTGGTCCTGCGACAGCGAATTTCACTGGCACGCCGCCACTTGCGAGCATACTGACTCTGTATCCGAAAAGGCAGCTCATACCTACGATGAAAGCGGAAAGTGCACTGTATGTAACTATGATAAATATGCTTCCAACGCACACACTCATACAACTGCAAGCACGTGGTCAAGCGACAGCGAAAGCCACTGGCATGGTTGCACCGTATGCGGAGAAAAACTCGATATTGCAGAGCACGAGTTCACAGACGGTAAGTGCATATGCGGCAAATTGCAAAATTATGTCAGCACAAAAGGGTTGAAATACGAATTGACTGCAGGCGGCGAAGGATATAGCGTAACAGGAATAGAAACGCTTAGCGATACCGATATTGTGATAGGAGATACTCACAATAATCTGCCCATAATCAGCATTGCGGACGATGCTTTCTTACATTGCGATGCTATCACAAGTGTAACGATAGCAGATAGTGTAACAACTATAGGCTCTGCCGCTTTCGCAGGGTGCGAAGCATTAGCGGAAGTAATACTCGGCGACGGAGTCAGAATAATTGAAGAGTCGGCATTTGAAGCCTGTACTTCTTTAACTAAACTGACACTTGGTAAAAATATTACAACTATAGACATGGTCGCTTTTGGAGAGTGCATGTCGCTAACTGAAGTAGCTTTACCTCAAGGATTAAAAATAATCGAAATGGGTGCATTTACCGATTGCACTTCCCTAAAAAGCATTTACATTCCAAGCACTGTTAATTATATTGGCGAATATGCCTTCTCATCATGCCTGCAGCTTGACACAATTACTGTATCTGAAGAAAACAATGCTTATCATAGCGTGAGTAATTGTCTTATAGATACTAATAACAAAGTTTTACTTGCCGTAGGTTATAATACTAACATTATACCTAATGACGGTAGCGTAACTGTAATTGGAAAAGGCGCCTTTGGTAGACATAATGCTTTGACAGAAATAACTCTTCCCGACACTATTACGGTTATAGATGATTCTGCATTTTCGGAATGTGAGTCATTGAAACAAATAAAGATGTCAATAAATGTTAGGTATATTGGAGAAATGACTTTCAAAGACTGTAAATTGCTGACAGGTATCTCTTTACCCAACACCTTAACTGAAATAGGTGAATACGCATTCATGCGCTGCTCTGCCCTACGAAATATTACTATACCTAACGGCATAAGTATCATTAATACAGGCGTTTTCAGGGATTGTACTTCGCTTATGCAAATAGTGCTTCCTAATAGCACAAGAGAAATTGAGGAATATGCTTTTAGAGGCTGCACTTCGCTTACCTCAATTGACTTAGGCAACGGTGTTACGACTATAGGCGGCAGCGCTTTTGACGGTTGCGCTTTTTCGGAAATTAAATTGTCTGATACATTAACTAAAATAGAAAGTTTTGCTTTTAACGGCTGTAAAAACTTAAAGAGTTTGTCTATACCCGACAGCGTTACATATTTCGGACCTATAATAGGTTGCTCGTCGTTAACAAGCATTATTATCCCCGGCAGTGTGGAATTAAGCCAATACCACTTTATGGGATGCTCGTCGTTGCAAGATATTTACTATAAAGGAAGTGAGGAGCAATGGAAATCATTCCAAATAGAAACCAACGCCACAGTACACTTTATCGGCGATGGGCAAAACGAACTATAATCTATTAAGAACTATATTGATGCGGACCGCGATATTGCGGTCCGTATTAATACCATGCAAAGCGACTATAAAATCAACATATTAATAATACATACTAATATGATATAATTAAATTATGAAAGGATGTAATATGAAAAATGCTTTAATTGTAATATTTTTTATATTATTACTTTCGCCGCTGATTGTTACATTGGCATCGTTATGCTTTATGCCTGACTTGATACCGATGCACTTTAATGCAAGCGGCATGATTGACAGATACGGTAGTAAATACGAGGCGATTATCATACCGATTATCAATATAATTTTCGGCGCGGCATTCTATTTCTTTATAAGAAGAACTAAAAATCAACGTATTGAATTGACTCTATACATCGGCGCAATTATCAGTATGATTGCATTCAATATCCTAACATACTTTATAATAGCACATGCGTTAATATAGAATAGCTATAATTAATTTTATATAATAACAGTTAGCTTAAAGTGCGCGGTATTAGACATACTTAATACATTATATCATTAGACTATGCCATAACTAAGGCGCAGCTATAAAACAGCTCATAACTCGGCTTATGACAATAATATTACTCTTCGGCTACGTCGCACGAGGCATTGACGCTTTGCTCTGCCGCCTGTCTACGCGCGGCAAGCTCCGCCTTAATAGAGTCGAAGCGCTCTCTTCCCAAATTGGCGCGGTGAGAAAAGATAATCGATATCAAGAATATCACCCCAGGCAGCACGCCGAGCACCAGTCTAACCGCCATCAGTGCGGAATCGGGCTGCTGTATAATAGAGCCGTCCGTGCTCTCGATATATCCGAAAGCCCCCAATATCAACGACACGAGCGCTATCGAAACTCCGCTTGCTATCTTGTACATAAACTGCGTTATACCGTAATATGCGCCCTCGCGCCTGACGCCGTTGACGTACTCGTCCACCTCTATCACGTCGGGCACGCCTGCATAGGGCAATATCTGTATCGCAGACATTCCCATACCTGCAAACACACACAACAGCACGGTAGACCATACCGTCTTAGCGGGCACGAATATCGCAAACAGCAGGACAAAAGTCATGTATATACACGCTACCACGTACACCTTATGCTTATTGAACTTTTCACTCAGCTTCACCCAAACAAATGACGACGCTATTGCGCAAACGAGCGGGATAGCCACGTATATCATTGATTCAGCTCCGCCGCCGAAGCCGAGCGCATCATTGATAAAGAACATAAATACCGCCATGATTATATCAAAGCCAACCATGCTAAGCAGATAGCACATCATAATATTGCGGAACTCGGGCAGCTTAAAAAACTCTTTAAGCGTAGTGAAAAAGCCCTTATTATTCTCTGGCGCAACTTGCACCCTTTCCTTTACGTTACCTGCGCACAGTAACATTATCAGCACCGCCACAGCCGCAAATATTCCCGCGGCAAGTAAATACGCCTTGCGAAAATCACGGAAAAGGGCGTAAAACACACTCTCTGTACCGTCGGCTAAAAGCGCAAATAACGCCGCGCCCATGATGATGCCGACATTGGCAAGAGCAATCCTTATACCGTTGAGCGAGGTGCGCTCGTCGTAATCGTCTGTCATATTGGCAGTGATGGCATTGTAAGGAATATACACTACTGTCCACGCCGTATTGAAAAGCATATAAGCTACCGTATAATACAACATCTTCCCCACTTGGTTGCCGTCGGAAAACGGCACTATCCACAGTAGCAGAAAGCACAATCCATAAGGCAGTGCGCCGAATATCATATATACTCTGCGCTTGCCGAAGCGGCTGACAGTCTTATCGGATATCCTACCCATAAGATAGTCGGTAACCGCATCCCAACCCTTGGCAATAAGAAAGACCGCCGAAGCAAGCGAAGCCTTAAGTCCGCCCACGTTAATGAAAAAATAGAGCAAGTAAAACGATATCGCCGCGAACATTATATTGGCGGAAAGATCGCCCATACCGTAAAAGACCTTTTCTTTAAGTTTTAACTTCATTAACCTATCCCCTTATCTGCCGATAATTAATTATAGCATACTTATAGCGGTATACGTCTATAATCGCATACTCAATTAATTATTAATAATAAAATTTTTTTGCTAACCTAAGCGAGCTATCAATAGCTTCATTTATTAACTATTATTGAAGCTATTCACAGAAGCAACAGTTTAAGCCGATAATATAAATGCGCGGCTATATAAGCCGCGCGTTAAGTTTTATCATTTAGAGCATTATATTTCAATCAATAATAGATAATATTCGCCTTGCACTTCTTGCGCCACTTCTGCATAAACTTAAACGGCTTCTTAAAGCGTATAGGCATGCGTATAACTTGTTCGGCCGTCCAATTGAAGAACGCCTCCCTGCCTAAATGAACTACGTTAGACGGAATGAACAGCTCCTTAAGTTTGCGACAATTTGCAAAAGAGGCATACGATATAATTTGAATGC
>CAMWNK010000026.1 GCA_947175555.1 uncultured Clostridia bacterium
CTCCCCCCCCCTTGACAAGCGAAACTTTGGTATATATTTATAAAAATATAAAAACATACTTTTATGCGATTTTTTATTCGTAAATATTATATGGGATTTTATAATTATTATATTCTAAAAGAAAAATACGGCGGTCAAGACCGCCGCATCTAATATGTAGAAAAAGTCAAATTACTCAGCTACAAAGCTATCTTTGCCTACGCCGCAAAGAGGACACAGAAAGTCATCGCTGACATCTGCCCATGCCGTTCCTGCCGCAATGCCTAAATCGGGATCGCCTACAGACTCGTCGTATACATAGCCGCATACTTCGCAAACATACCTCATATTGCTTTACCTCCTGAATTATTTTAACGGCTCGAAATCTGCCGCTCCGTGTTTACACAGCGGACAAACGTAATCGTCGGGCAATTTGTCGCCCTCGTATACGTATCCGCATATCTTACATACGTAGCCCTTCTTCTTTTCCGCTACAGCGGCGGGCTTAGGCTTAATATTATCGAAATAATAATCATACGTTACCGACTTGTCGTTATCCAACTGTTTTGCCTCGATAACTTCTGCAATAAACATGGTGTGCGAACCTAAATCTATACTCTGCACCACATGGCACGATATCATAGCCGTTGCATTCTTATTAAGATAGGCGATACCGTTGTCGGAATAAGAAATATCGCTCATGCCGACAAGTTTATCCGTATCTCTGCCGCTTACAAAACCAAAATCCTTATATGTCTCAAACGGAGCATTGACGGAAAGCACGGATAAATTAAACTCCTTGGAGCTGATAATCTGCTCATGAGTATATCCGCTCTTATTGACCGTAACGGCGATTTGCTTAGGCGAATCGGTTACCTGCACGACCGCATTGACTATACAACCGTTTTGCTTTGTCGTCTTAGCCGTAAGAACATATAGTCCATAGCCTATCTTGAACATAGCGCTGTTATCTACTTTACCGACGGGCTCTACGGCAACATCGGACTTGAATTCGTCTGCCAACGTCTGCGCCAGTCTTTCCAATTCCGATTGAGTAGTATCTTTTACCGCCGACCTCAACGTTACGGTATCGCCTACAAAGCGCGTGCCGCCCAGTTTAGATAAAGCATCCCTCATTAAGTTGCCCGAAGTAGGCGCCCAAGAACCGTTCTCAATCAAGGCGATGTTCCTGCCCTTGAGGTTGTGCGCAACGATATCGTTAATAAGATTCTCCATATTAACGAATATTCCCGCATTGTAAGTCGTAGAGGCAAATACGATGTGGCTGTATTTGAATGCTTCGGACAATATATAAGACGAATGCGTAACCGATACGTCGTATACGGCTATATTCTTAACGCCCTTTTCCGCCAGTTTACTCGCCAATATATTGACGGCGTTCTCGGTGTTGCCGTAGACGGAAGCGTATGCTATCATTACTCCCGATACCTCGGGGGTATAGGTGCTCCATCTATTATATTTTTCTATAAACCAACCGATATCTTTGCGCCATACGTAGCCGTGCAAGGGACATATCATGTCGATTTTAATACTTGCAGCTTTCTTGAGCGCGGCTTGAACCTGTACGCCGTATTTGCCGACGATATTAGTATAATACCTGCGCGCTTCGTCCAACTTTGTGTGCTTGAAGTCCACTTCGTCCGCAAATATGCCGCCGTCTATCGTGCCAAACGTTCCGAATGCGTCTGCCGAATACAGCACCTTATCGGTAGCGTCATACGTCATCATGACTTCGGGCCAATGCACCATAGGCGTAGCAACGAAGGTCAATTTATGCTTGCCGAGATCAAGTGTATCGCCTTCCTTCACGACAGTTACTCTACCCTCGGTATTAAAGTCAAAATACTGCTTTATCATAGCGACTGTCTTGGCGTTAGCTATAAGCGCCGTATCGGGATAGCGCAAGACAAATTCCCCGATTGTAGCAGCATGATCGGGCTCCATATGATTGATTATAAGATAATCGGGAGCCCTGCCGCCCATAACATGTGCAATATTCTCAAAATAGATGGACGAGACAGCCTTATCTACGGTGTCAAGTACAGCAACCTTATCGTCTTTAATAATATAAGAATTATAAGACACTCCCGAAGGAATGGGATATACGTTTTCAAACAACGCAAGTCTGCGGTCATTGCCGCCGATCCAAAAAGTGTCCTCGGATATTTTTCTTACGCAATGCATAAGTAATCCTCCTAAAATAGTCCTTGTTATATAATTATATCAATTAATAGATATCTTAGCAATTATTATATTATAATTATTAACGTATAATATGTCGCAGATGCAACACGAAATATTTAATGCTTATTGATAAATCAATAGAATATTGAGGCGATAAACTTTATAAATCTATCTTGCAACCCATTTTGCATAAGCGTTGCAACTGCCTACGTTGGATATCTTAGAGATAGAGTTCTTCTCAAGGCGAATTTCTTCGCCCAAGTAATTTACAAACCAGCCGATAAACTTATATCCTTGCCTTGAAGGTATAGGCAATGCGATATCCTCACACATTACCGATACGGTTATCCTTTCAACGGCGTTGCCTCCCCTGCTGTCAAAATCGATTATCAAATATCTATCGCAACTGTTGCATGCGGATATAATTCCGACAACAGATACAGCCAATAATGCAGCTATCGCTATATTTACAGCCATATACTTACCTCCATAACCGACTTTATTATTATATTCGGATATATGACTAATTACTCTTAAGCAGATTGATTAAATAGCTATAAGCAACATATAACGATAAAATATCAAATAATGATGTAAATATCGACAAGCGTATAATCATATTATGCCGCATGCCTGCCACATAAGCATTAGCGATAATCAGTTATTGCTATGCAAAGTCTTTAACTTAGAATTATTATCCTTATTGATTATTGAATTTAAAATTATTACGCAAATGATTATTATAATCGGGAATATCAACGATAGAGACAGTCCTATCTTCAAATCGTCGCCCAGCGCGCCGGAGAGAGCGCCGACGGTAGTAGGTCCCAACATGCACCCCATATCGCCGAATAATGCCAGCAATGCAAACATTGCCGTTCCGCCGCCTTTAATATTGCCTGCCGCAAGGCTAAACGTCCCCGGCCAAAAAATACCGACGGAAAATCCGCATAACGAACAACCTACCAATGAAAGCGCGGCTATAGGAGAAAACGCCACCATAACGTAGGAAATAATGCACAATACAGCGCCGATAATCATAAATGTAGACAAATTTATCTTGTCGCTCAATTTAGCATATCCTACTCGGGCTATACCCATACACACTGCAAACAGACACGGTCCGAGAATGTCGCCCAACGTCTTGGACACTCCAAGACCTTTTTCCGCAAACGCGGACGCCCATTGACTCATGGCAAGCTCGGATGCGCCCGCACATAGTATCAATAAAGCGGATAGCCAAAATATTTTGTTCTTCAATAAGGATATAATCCCTTTATTTTCTCCGTCCGCATCTATTTTTCCAAGCGGAACAAACGCAAAATAAATTGTATTGATAAGAGGCAAAATAGACCAAATAATGGCGAGCAATCGCCATCTTTCAATCCCAACCGCAATAAAAAACAAGCTGGAGAGCGCAATGACAGCTACGCTACCCCAGCAATAAAATGAATGCGACAGACTCAATGCCGCCGACTTCCTTTCCGTCGGACATGACTCGACTATCGGGGATATACAGACCTCTATCAAGCCGCCGCCGATTGCGTATAATATCACGCATATTATTATGCCGACATATGCATTGCCTACAAGATTGGGCAGCCATGCCAATCCCGATAACCCAAGAGCCGCTAACATATGCGCTAAAATCATGGAAAATCTGTATCCGACTTTATCGACCAATATACTCGCGATTGCATCTACTGCCAACTGTATGACAAAGTTAACCGTTACGAGCAATGTTATTTTAGTCAGATTGATTGCAAATTCCTGCGTAAATCTGATAAAAAGCAACGGCACAAAGCAATTCACTATTGCCTGCACTACATAACCGATATAACTTGCAACCATCGTGTTATTATAGCTTTTTAATCTATACATCCATTATCCTTATATCGCAATGTCAATTTGCAATCAGTCTATTGCGCTTTATTAACGGTTATTTTGCTTTTCTGCGCTTTATAAAGATTACACCTCCCACGCTAATGCCTATAGCCGCTACTATACCGACAACTAAGCCTACGATAAGTCCCGTATGATTGCCTTTGTCTTCGTCTACATTATCCGAAGGCAGCAAGCCTGCCGAATCATCGACGTATACTGCCACTATGCTTAAGTCTTCTGTAACAGTCAATTCCGCACCTGCATCATACTCCACTCCGTTTACTTCCCAATGAGAGAATTTTTTACCGACGGGAGCGGAAGCAATATCAGGCAAAATAAACTTATCGCCTATATACAGATTTTTAGAAACAGACGTTATCGCGCCGCCTGTAAATTGACTTACTACGACAGTGGAATACATTACGTCGTATACCGCAACCACCTCGACAGGAGTACCTGCTACCAATACGAAGCTTTCGCCGGCAGCTTTCATTTCTCCGTTAACAAGCCAGTACAAGAACTTTTTACCGTAAGGATTGACAGCCTGCGCCAATAAAATCTTATCGCTTTCTTTATACTTATAAACAACCGACTGAATCGTACCGTCGACATAGTCTTTCAAAGTAACGTCGATAAACTGCTCTACACTCGAAGAATCGGAAACTTTTGCAACGACTGCGTTAGCCGTAATGTTCTCCGTTATCATAAGCGTGGTGCCCGCAGTATATTGCACACCGTTTACTTCCCAATATAGGAATACATTCCCCTCGTTAACTTCGGGAGCGGTAAAGTTATGAATTGAGCCGAATTGATATTCCAGCTGCCTTTCTTCGTTCTCTACGATTTCGTCATCTTCACCGCTTGAGCCCTTGTTGGAAATAAGGGTTAAAGTCAGCTTTATTTCCGTATTTATTTGCGTGAATACAGCGATTATTTCCGTTTCGGAATTAACCGTATAAGTCGAACCTGCATAATACTTAACATTATTGACAAGCCAATACTTGAATTCTCTGCCAAGCAATCTGCCTACGCCTTCAAGCGTCAACTCATGTCCCGTCTTATAATACTCCTCTACTTCGATATCGTCTATTACGGTTGTAACGCGCCAAATATCTGTATACACGGCAACAGCCCTAATATCGCTCGTTACGGAAACTGTCTGATTTGCAGTATATTTTTTACCGTCTATTTCCCAATGCGAGAAGCTCTTGCCTAAGATCGCGGGAGGCGAAGCCAAGGTTACCGCGCTGCCGTAATCGTACTTTACAGACGTCTCTGCTCCCTCAACGACGGTAGTTAGGGTATGCAGTTGCTTTATCACTGCAATAAATTCCGTGTTGCCGACTATTTGCGCGCCTTGGGCATAAGCATAGAACTTGCCGTCGGAACAATCCCAGCCGAAAACAACTTCATTGTCAGGCGTTTTCATAGGCAGATAGTAAACGTAATTTTGCGTAACCTTAATTTTTTCTTCATAATTGCCGTATTTCAAAGTAACGACAAAATAGTCTTTTACGGTAGCATACGCTTCAAAATCTTTTGTTACGGTAATGCTGTCGCCTATATTATAACTTTTACTGTCAATGATGTAATTGACTATATATTTATTTTGATCAAGTCCTTCAAACGTCTGAGGCAACACAAATTTACCGTAATTGATTTGCGTCTCAAACGTTCCGCCGTTATATGTTATCTTTATCGCGACTTTTTTAGGATATGCCTTTACGCCGATACCCGATTCGAATCGAGCGTAAGCGTCGCTGACGTTAAGACTATTAAATACCGTATTGTCGAACCCCGCACCCAAGCCCGTTACTATATTTATCAAAACGACGCCGCTATCCGATAGCTCGGATAGTATAAATGACGTGTTGTCGAAGTTTGGCATAGAGCTTTGCACGGCAAATACGGACGGAAAACTGCTATCCTTGAGCCTCTTATATATTACGCCGTCGACAATACCGCCGTTCAATGTAAACTTGCCGCGGTTCATATACACGGCAGATCCGGAATTTGCGGCGTTGTTGCTTAGGGTTGAGTTAATAAGCGCACAATTTCTTGCAGTGTTATCAATATCGCAGTACACGCCGCCGCCGTTTGTTGCTACATTGTCCGTTATACGCGCGGAATACAGCTCTATACTGTTGTTGGCAAATATACCGCCGCCGTTGACTGCCTTGTTCCCGCTTATGATGACCTCGGGATATGCGCCGTTGACTTTATCTCTATTGTGCAATAGCGAAGTTCCCGTATACTGAGAGATATACACTCCTCCGCCGTTTGCTGCGGCGGTGTTATTAATAAGTTGCAAGCCGCGAACCGACATACTCGAACGTCCGTTAATGAATATTCCTCCGCCGTTATTTCCCGTGTTGTTTTTAACTATGCAATTATTTACATATACGGCGGCGCTGTATTCGATATACAATCCTCCGCCGTTGGAGCCGGAGAAATTGTTTTGCATCGTTACGTTATTCATAACTACCGTACACGCATTGACATAGACAAGCGCGCCGTTTTGCGAAAAACTGTTGCCGTCCAAAACTATACGGGCACCGGTAGGAACTTTGTTGCCATCTGTCGCGCTGCCGAACGTTACATTCGCACCTATTCTAAACAGATGTCCCGATGCGTTTTTAGTTATAGTAACGCTTTGCCCTTCGGAAAAAATTTCCGGATCGGGCAAAATTGTCAAATTCTTGCTAATAACTATTCCGCCGTCCTTAAAATCTTTCAGTAAGTAGATAGTATCGCCCGCGCTTGCCGCAGCCACAGCTTCGCTCAAGCTATTATACTTTACGCCGTCTATCCTGCATACTTCGCTCTGCCCACCCGCTTCGGGAGAATACTCGTTGGATACGCCTGTCGTATTGAACATGCGGTCATAGGCAACAATCCTGTATTTCGGCGTTACGCCGTCGCCGTAAGCATAGCTGTCTGTAAAACTCGTGCTAAAGGTTACTCCGATAACTTTCCACTCATTATTAAAATAGCTTTGTATCTCGTAACAAAGATGCGCTTCTACATTGTTTGGAGCGGGCAAAATCAATGTATTGCTGCTTGTTGCGCGCATGATATCGACAACTTCCACAACCTGCGATGAATTGTAACAACTCGCCCAATCAGACGTAATAGTTCCGCCGTGGAGCTTAGTATATCTATACTGGTCGTTGTTTACGTACCAATACTTTTTACCGTTGCCTGTGATTTCTCCTCTGCTTTTTGCGTCGGCTATCAATTGTTTATATGTGTCGGATGCGGATGCATAAGTAAACTTATTGTTGCCGCTGAAATGGAAGCCCCAACGCTCAAAATATTCCGACATATCTTCGCCTGTAGCCAGCGAAGAATAATATGCAAGACGCTCTGTTATATTCAAAGCGTTACCTGACGTTTCCGTACAATACAAGCGTTGCAATTTAGCCCAATACCCGGGGTGTCCTCCCTCGATAATCCACCAGAAATCGCAGTTGCTATGACCGTTATCCCAATATGTTCCTACATATGACGAAAAATCGGATGCAAGACGGTTGGATACATTAGTAACGTTAATTCTGTCGTTAAACGCACCGTTTTGCATATAGATATCATAAATCGCCCACATATTATTAGTTACTTCGGGTATTTTCATATTCAGATTATCAAGCATATGCCCTATCTCGTGAGCAAATGCCCAACCTGTAGTCCATTTCTGAACCATAGCGCCAAACGTTGCGCTATCGATTATTCCTATATGCTCGCTGTAGGCAAAAGCATACATACCCGCATAGGGCTGAACGGCTCTCGCATTAACCTTCAAGTATTCATTCATTTCATTATAATACGGTTTATCGGGATCGAATTCCACACCGCCGAAAGCAAGCAACCCCTTTATATATGCTTTCCATTTATCTATATTGAGCTGGGGCGAAGTGCCGTTTTTTACATAGGAAGTATACGCCAAACTCGCTTGACATGACAGCATTATATTGCCCGTAACAGCCTCGAATGCGTCAACAGTGATTGACGTATCGTTGGGGTCCATAAGACGCTCGTAATAATCTGTCAAAATCATTTTGAACGTGCCTTCGTCATCGCCGTCGCGGAATACGGGATACAGATAACCGCCCTCTATATATATTTTTACATTAGAAGATTGCTGCGTCTTTGTATAAGGGTTGACTATATGTATGGGGCCTCCCGCAGCAATAGCCCTTGTGTAGCTGCCGCCTGCTTTGAAATTGGGGAAAACAATTTCATTTTTACCAAGATGCAAGCTGTACGTACGCATCCAACTGTTCCACGCGCCGTAAATTTGTGTAAACGCAACGCTCGGCAACGGATCGCCCTCTTCCCCGTCAACATAGATTACTATCTTTTCGCCGGTAGTTCCGCCGATACCTGTAACTTGCCTATTTGTTCCGAAACTCGATTGCTTTAGCGTCCTGCGCGCATAACTGCTTAAATCGCCCACTTGCAATATATTATTCATCGCGTCAGAGTCGGTAGAAAATTCACGGTAGATATCTTTCCTCAATACACCGCTTGCAATTGCTTCCGCTCTATCTAATATAGGCTTTAACACGGAAAAATAATTTCCGCTGTCTTTGACTTTTTCACGCAATTCGTCTATTTTATCCTTATCGTAACCTTCTTTCAAAGTAAGTTGCGAATAATCTGCAAAAATATCGTTTATTTCCTGAAAAACTTCCGTAGCGTTATCTTCCGCACGCATTAGATACGCTTCGCTGATCATCGCTATAGCTCTGCCGTTTTCCCATCCGCTATACGTTGATACATAAGAAAACTCCAACACTACTCTTTTACACAATGTAGGCTTAGGCAATGCAAATAAAGCAAGCGACCAACTGTTATTGGGTGTCCCATAAAATACGGAGTTCAATGTGGGCGTTTCGTCGGTTTCGGAAGTGTAAACTTTTAGTATCTCCGGAAAGCCGTAAAAATTCCTGTTGCCTTGAGTAGACCATGCGCATCCCAAAACAATACTATCCAAAGTCTGCGCCGTATCTAAAATGATGGTTACTTTATTGGTAAACTCGTCCGTATTGGCTGATTCGGAACACCAGAAAGTATTTGTTTTTTTATCGAAAGCGTTGGCAAGAGTGTACGTCGTTCCGTTTGCAATAGTCAATTCTCCGCCGTTAGCGCGATACTTCAGTTCGTCCGACGGAATGGAGTTCAACTGTAAGTAACTCGTATCTGCAAAAGAACCTGTCGCCGCCACCGTATTGCTTATCGGTGCGCCCTCATCGCAGAAGAAAGAAATATCCATTGCCGCGGCTATCTTCTTGTTTTTCAACCAAGCAAAGCCATTGTTGATAGTCGTAACTTCGGCAAATTCCAACTTTACTCTATCGCAAACCACGCTGCTTGCAAGCGAAAATATCACTTCTTCCGACTGCCCCTGCACCGCCTCACTCTCGCACGTACCTGCTAAAGCAAAATCAGTATTGCCGTTGGAAACATACACATTAAGGATGCTGGGATAACCCGCAAACTGTCTTCCTCCTGATGAAAAATACGCGCTCTTATATAGAATGTTGCTTAAATTTACAGGTTGCTTAAAGCTAATCGTCAGAGCATTCTTAAAGTCGTCTGAATTTTCTGCTTGAGAATACCAGTACGTTTTGTTATTGCCGTCAAAGGCATTAGCGACCGAATATGTATTGCTACCGTCGGAATACTCGCTTCCGTTAGCGGTTACGGATACTATATCTTCAGCCGATACCCCAAAATAATTTTTATATGCCGTATTATTGAATTTAGCATTGCTTGAGTCAGATAATGGCGAAACGGTTATTGCTCCGTATTCAACGCCTGCATATACACTTTGAGCGGAAGGCGTCAACATGTTAAATATCGCAATCGTTAATGAAGATATTAAAAGAATAATAAATACAACAAGCAGTGTCCTTTTCTTAGTTAAACTCATTTCACCCAATCTCACACAATTATTTTTAAGCCTGAATGTATATCATAATTTTGTTTTGCATTATTACGCATGAAAATTATATTATACAATTAAACCCATGTCAACAATAGCAAGCCGCTGTTTTTCTACGTCGCTTGTTTTTATCGTCGTATGCAATTTCATTCCGCTTATATAATTTTATCCTTATATAATATATAAACAATAAGCTATTCGGTTACATATTTATCCCTCGCCTACTGCGACATAGCTAATATCTTTTAATAAAAACGATACAAGTCAAAGCGGCTGATTTATCTATGTACTTTTATCCTTTTTGACTGCTCTATTAAGTTCGCTTTACTTATTTACGGAAACTATAAGATATATTAAGATTTCACAATATAAGTAAAATAATTTCATTTAATTTTACAGTTCAATTTGTATGACATTAAAAAAATTAGCTTCAGGCAAAATAGAAATTTTAGAAAATTAAACTATAATAATACGTTTAATCAATGCTTCTATAAAAACTATTTAATTGCGCTTATATTGCATGAAAAACATCATTTCCACGTAAAAATTTCGTTATTGCTTGATTATGGCGTATGAAAAGTAAGATTATTGTGGTGCCGCTGACCGGATTTGAACCGGTACGGAGTCTCCCCCGAGGGATTTTAAGTCCCTTGCGTCTGCCTGTTTCGCCACAGCGGCATAAGTTATCGATAAATAAAAAAGGCTCTTTAACTAAGAGCCCTTTTTTGGAGGCACCACCCAGATTTGAACTGGGGGTTAAGCTTTTGCAGAGCTCTGCCTTACCACTTGGCTATGGTGCCATACCGTAAGATTACTTATTAAAATTGGAGCGGGAGACGGGGTTCGAACCCGCGACCTTCGCCTTGGCAAGGCGACGCTCTACCAACTGAGCCACTCCCGCATAACGTGGTGGGAACAACAGGGCTCGAACCTGTGACCCCCTGCTTGTAAGGCAGATGCTCTCCCAGCTGAGCTATGCTCCCGCGCCACGCTTATATAATATATCAAAAAAATATTGTGTTGTAAAGAGTTTTTTGCTTGCAATACAACTTTTTTTGATATAGGCGCTCTACTAATATATATTATATGTATCAAAAGTCGCCGATGAACATAAAATTTAATATAATGCTTGATAATTTATATTCATTGTGATATTATCATTTACGCCGAGGTGTAGCGCAGTTTGGTAGCGCGCATGGTTCGGGACCATGAGGTCGTGGGTTCAAATCCCGTCACCTCGACCACTGGATATCGCAACCGTCTTAAATGGATGATTGCGATATTTTTTATGTAAAATATATAAGTGAACAATCATAATAAATATATTTATATAAACAAAATATTCAATTATCTAATCAATCAGCCGCGCAAATTGCTGAATGTGTTATTGCTCATTATCTCAATTCTTCGTCATAAAATAAGGGCAACTCAAGCTACACGTATTTTTTCTTATGAAGGCATCAGTGTGAAACAATAACAATGCAATGAAAAAAGCTTTTAACAAAGATTGAAAAGCAAGCAGCTGAAAATATATCTAATTGGGCGGATTATTCTCACTGCTCTTACTCTGCCGCAAAGCATCATTAATAAATAATATGCATTGCACTATACTGATATAAAAATATGTATATCAATGTATAATATACGCTAAAGCCTTCATTTAATTAAAAATCAAGATTTAATAGCAAAATAGTAGAATTTGACGATATTCAGCCGTAATACTACTAAATTATTATGAATTATTGCATATTTTATAATTATAATTACGATAACGAGACTTGTTTGGAAATATCTATATAGCCTTTTACACAATTATAATTCAAAGCATTATCCAAATTATTAGCATAAATATCATCGGCTATTACTCTGCACTCTCGTATAAAATCCTTATCAATCATAGTGAACATATTATTCACGCCGCTTTGCCTCACGCCTATAAAGTCTCCCAATCCGCGCATTGCCGCATCCACTTCCGCAATGGCATAGCCGTCGCTGATCTCGCTCATGGCGTTAAGCCTTTCACATGCGCCCTTTATAGAAGTATGCAAAAAGCAATACGCCTGTTGTCCCTCTCTCCTGCCTACTCTACCCCTTAATTGATGCAAAGTCGACAGACCGAAACTATCGGCATTGAGTACAATCATTGCTGTAGCGCGCGGACAGTCAATACCTACCTCGATTACCGTAGTTGCAACCAATACGCTTATGTTGCCTTCATAAAAATCGGTCATGATTTTATTCTTGATATTCTCTTTCATTCCGGAATACACCAGCGCAACACTTATACCGCGTAGCTTATCCGCTACAAGCGAAGCGTATAACTTTTTAACCGATATCCTCTCCAAGCCCTCGCTATCCTCTACCAATGGACATACTATATAGGCTTGCTCTCCTCTGCCCACGATATCTCTTATAAAACCGTATACTTTATCGAGATCGGAATCGCCTATGACTTTAGTAATCTTATTTTGAGCATAATCATATCTGGGCTCAAGCGACGATAAGGTCAAATCTCCCAACTCTGTCAAAGCGATAGCTCTCGGGATAGGCGTTGCGCTCATGACAAGCACATCAACGCCTTTTGCCTTATTCTCAAGCGCAGACTTATGCCGCACTCCGAAGCGTTGCAATTCGTCAACGATTATCAATCCCAAATCGTTGAATTTGATTTTATCCGATATCACAGCGTGAGTACCTATAATCAAGTCAATCTTACCATCGCACGCAGCATTATAGATCCTACGCTTTTCGGCAGTCGAACTCTCGCCCGTCAATAATTCAATATTCAATCCTTGAGTTGAAAAAATTGCATTAGCAGTATTATAATGCTGTCTTGCCAATATTTCCGTCGGCGCCATCATCGCAACCTGATAGCCACATTTAATAGCATAAAGCGCGCTCAATAGCGCAACGACCGTTTTACCGCTACCGACATCGCCTGACAGCATTCTGTTCATCTTGTCGCAGCGCATTAAGTCTGATATAATTTCACCAAGCGCTACACTTTGAGACTCAGATAATCGATACGGAAGCTGCGCTATACAGTCATTGACAGTATCGGGCGATATCGTATATCGCTTGCTTATCCTCTCTTCTCCCTGCTTGTTAAACCTATGCGCAATTAGCTGGGCAATCAATTTTTCTTTATCTATTCTCTTCCTTGCTTTAGCAACGTCGGCTAAGGAACTTGGATTATGAGCTATATAATAGGCATTAGATAAAGACATATCCATACGTTGAGTTGATAAATCAAGCAAGGAATCATATGTAACCGATTGTAGGGCTTGCGCTACGTATTTAACAAAAGCAGGCTGTGTAATATAATTTTTAATCGGATAGATTGGAACGATACCCTTAAGCCTCGTGCTTTCGGCTTCAAGCTCAAAGCTCGGATTGTTCAACGAAACACTCCTCGCGCTCCTGTATACCTTGCCCCATACAATATATTCTTGTCCTACGTCGAGCTTGTCTCTTAGATATGGAGAATTAAACCATGTTAAAGTAACTTTTTTACCTTGAGTATACAGATATGCCTTAAAGACATTCATGCTGCGTCTTATGTACTGCACTTTAGTAACCGAAGCGATAGTACCTTTAAGCAAAGCATATTCACCATCCAAGGTATTATCCAAGTCGGATACCTCTGTCATATCCCAATATTTCCGAGGTAAAAACTCTATCAAATCAAAAAGGGTATATATCCCCAATTTGTTGAGTTTTTCAACAGTTTTGGCTCCTATACCCTTAATTTGAAGTAAATTCATTATTTTTTATTCTACAGAGACGAGATAATAATAATGAGGTTGTCCGCCGTCGTAGCAAACGACATCGCAGTCGGGATACTTATCTTCCAATATCTCGACAATGGAGTCGGCGTCCTCTTTCTTGACGTCCTCGCCGTAATATAAGGTAATACACTCCGAATCCTCATCAGATATATTACCGATAACTTCGATTAGCGTATCGCTTATATTTTCGCCCTTGCAGATAATCTTGCCGCTATGAAGACCTATAATGTCTCCCTCGCTCAGTTGCAAGCCGTCCATCTCCGTATTTCTAACCGCATGTGTCAATTCTGCGCACTTGAGTGCATTTAACGAGCGTTCCATCTTCTTGCAGTTATCCTCGGGAGAGCTTTCCTCATCAAACTTAAGAACTGCTTGAACGCCTTGCGCGACCTCGACGGTAGGCACAATATAGACCTTCTTTTGAGTCAGTTCGCGTACTCGCTCGGCTGCCATAATAATGTTTTTATTATTGGGAAGGATGATAATATTGTCGGAATTAATCGCTTCTACGGCATTGAGAATATCTTCTACGCTCGGATTCATGGTCTGACCGCCTTCGATAACCTTATCTACGCCGAAATCCGTAAATACTTTAGCCAATCCTTTTCCCGCGCAGATTGCAAGCATTGCCAAAGGCTTTTTATTGCGCTCGCGCTCGGCTTGAATAGCTCTGCTTTGCTCTAACATATTCTCGATTTTTACCTTATCCAACTCTCCCAGTTGAAGGGCAAAAGCAAGCGCTCTATTGGGCTGATTGGTGTGCACGTGCACTTTTATCAAAGAAATATCGCCGATTACTATCACGCAATCGCCGATACCCATGAGTTTGTCCCTTAACTTATTGACGTCCTCTTCTGTGCAATGCCTTTTAAGATTGATGACAAAGTATTCTGTACAATAAGCAAACTTAATATTGTTATAATCATGCTCGTCATTGCCGAACGCCCCAAAATTGACTGTTGCAGGAGTTGCAGGAACTGCCTCTACGGGAGCGCTTTCGATTTCTATGCCCGCAATAACGCGATAAAAGCCTGTAAATACGCACAAAAGACCTCTTCCGCCTGCATCCACAACGCCTGCTTTTTTCAAAACAGGGAGCATTTCGGGCGTCTTGAGCAGTATTTCTTCGCCTTTTTTTAATAATAAATCGAAAAATGTTACAAAATCGGAATTTTTATTGGCTATGCTCGGAGCATTCTCCGCCATATATCTGATAACGGTCAAGACCGTGCCTTCCTTAGGCTTGGTAACCGCATTGTAAGCCATCTCACGGGCAGAAAGCAACGCTCTTGCGAACGACTTAGTGGTAATCTGCGGCGCATCCTCGAGGCTGGTGGCAAGTCCTTTCATTATCTGAGATAAAATTACGCCGGAATTACCTCTCGCCCCCCTCAATGTGCCCCTTGCAATACACTTTAATATATCCGACTTATCGCAGCCGCTTTCTAAACTATCTAATTCTTTAACGGCAGAAGACATCGTAAGACTCATGTTAGTGCCGGTATCGCCGTCAGGCACGGGGAATACGTTAAGCGAGTCTACATATTCTTTATTAACCGCAAGAAACTTATATCCGCCACGAAACATATCCGCAAGCAGAGCTGTTTCTATAATCTTCATTAATTAACTCCTACTATACCTTTACACCCACAACGTTGACATTGATCTTGCTTACGCGCATGCCCGTGTAGGTCTCAACGTTATACTTAACCGTAGAAGAAATAGACTCCTTGACGGCGTCTATGTTGATTCCTTCTTTAAGTATAACAAACAGGTCGATAACAATCTTATTATTGACAGTTTCTACTCTAACGCCTTTACCGGATGAAGATTTATTGAATAATTCTATAATACTGTCAGTCAATCTGCGTGAAACCAGATCTACTATTCCGTAACAATCCATAGCGGCATAATGAGCCACCATCGCAACAGCATTATCCGTAACGGTGATTTTTCCGTAATAATTAGACGTTTTTACTGCCATATGTATTGATTTTACACCAGACAATATAACTTTTGCAAGTAATTATATTTATTATTTAATATTATAGCCATAACTCTTCTTTCAATACAAAAAAAATTGTATCGCTAAGCCTGTTTTTTGTTGATTTATGCATAAATAAATGCTATTATATATAGCGCAACATCTTACGGGAGGTAACCGATAATGTCAAGAGTATGCAGCGTTTGCAATAAAGGACAACTCAGCGGTAATAAGGTAAGTCACTCTAACCGCAAGTATAGAAGGAGTTGGGGTGTTAACGTACAGAAGGTAAGAGTTCTTAACGATAACGGCTCGACTCAGAATGTTTACGTATGCACCAAGTGCCTTAAAAAAAGCGGCAAGGTCAAAAGAGCGTAACATCAATATGCAATACAAAATTATACACCGCTTAATAGGCGGTGTATTTTTATTATCAACATATGTATCTTTTATGCACTTAGCCTGCTCTTTTCCTAAAAATTCTAAGCATTCGCTTAATTAATTTCGGCGGATTAATACAACAAATAACCATATATACCGTCCTCCCTGCTCACATTATATGCCGCAACATACGTTACGGTTACGACTAAAGAAAGGATAAATATATAAGCAATTATTGCTTTTTTAGCAACTTTACGGCTTCTTTGGGATTATCGGCTGCAAGAACGGCATTTCCCGCTACTGCAACGTCCAATCCAAGCTCCTTCATCCGAGTGATATTATCGACTGTAACGCCGCCGTCAAGCTCTATATAGATACTCTTATCTCCTATAAGCTCTTTTGCAAGCGAAATCTTGTCCATAACATAAGGGATAAATTTCTGCCCGCCAAAGCCTGGGAAAACGCCCATAAGAAGAATATAATCTATTTCGTCAATAAACTCTCGCGCAATCTCTACTGCAACATTGGGATTGATAGCTATACCGGCCTTGATACCGGCTGCCCTTATAGACGCCAAAACGCCGTGAGGATCCTTACTCGCCTCGGGATGAAAAGCTATAGTATCGCTGCCTGCCGCAATAAATTTATCGATATAGCGCTCCGGCTCGACTATCATAAGATGTACGTCTAAAGGCAGCTTACTGCACCTCTTGAGAGCGGAAATCATCGGCATTCCAAATGTGATATTGGGAGCAAATATGCCGTCAATTACGTCGCAATGTATCATATCAGCTCCGATATCGTATATTTTGTCTGCTTCTAAGCCTATTTTTAACCAATCCGCCGACAGAAGCGACGGTGAAATCTTTATCTCAGTCATATCTACTGTTCCACCTCTTAAAATTATCGTTATATAACGTCAGATATCTATCATATCTGCTCTTGGAAATCAAATTCTGCTCGGCAGCGCGTCTTACGCCGCACTCCTCCTCTGCAACATGATTGCAGTTAACATATTTGCAATCTCTTGCATAGGGATGAAAATCGGGATAATAGCTCTTAAGCAATGCAGGATTGGTTATAGGCATCTCAAGCATAGAAAATCCGCATGTATCGGCAATTTCTATCCCGCCGTCGAGCTCGTAAATCTTAACGTGTCTTGTAGTATGTCTGCCTCGTGCACTTTTTAATGAAATATCTCCTGTCTCGCTTACATCATCACCGATTATTGCATTAATCAAAGATGACTTGCCCACGGCAGACTGACCTGCCATACAGACATAACTGCCGCGTATTTCTTCAAGCAAAGTATCTATTCCATAGCCTGTATGAGCAGAAATCTTAATAATATCGGCAACTCCGCTATAATCTTTGGAAAGCATGTCTGCCAGTTGCACCGAGCCGTCTTGGTCGCATTTATTGACCGCAACTATACATCTAATATCCTGACTGTCCGCGCCGATAATCAACTTATCAAGTAACAGCATGTCGGGAGACGGCGTTGCCGCAACGACAATAAGCAAAATATCCATATTGGACACGTACGGCCTTACAAGACATGACTTGCGTGTATGAACTTTCTCTATTATACCCTCTTTGTCATATACAATATCTACTATATCGCCGATATATATTTCTCCGTCGCGCCTCAACTTGCCTCTTGCAAAGCACTTCAAGTGCTCGCCTTGAACAGACACCGTATACACGCCGCCGACGCCTTTAATCACTCTTCCCGTAAGACGCCTTTTAGACATTGTCTACCTCGCCCAAATATCTTCTTCTCAGCTGTCCGCAAGCTCCTTCTATATCGGAGCCGAGAGTGCGTCTGATCGTAGCGCTCACGCCCTTATCGCTAAGAATCTTCAAAAATGCTTTAACTTTAGCATCCGACGCACCTCGCATTCCTCTTTCTTTGACGGTGTTAAGTCTTATCAGATTGATATGACACGACATGCCTTTAGTTATCTTAGCAAGTTGATAAGCGCAGTCTTTGCTGTCATTGACATTATCTATCATGGAATACTCGAATATTACTCGCCTTCCTGTTACGTCAAAGTAATATTTAGCGGCGCTGATTAATTCACTTATAGGATATCGATGCGAAACGGGCATTATCTTGCTCCTTATCTCGTCGCTAGGCGCGTGCAAAGATATTGTAAGCGTAGGAGTATATCCGTCGTCGCATAATTTGCGTATTTTATCGCACAGCCCGCAAGTAGACAATGAAATATTTCGCTTGGAAATATTCAATCCGTTATCGTCGGAGATTGCAGTCAAAAATTTAGCAGTCTCGTCATAGTTGTCCAAAGGCTCTCCGCTACCCATTAAAACCACATTGGTAACCGCCCTAACATTGCCAAATAGCCTATTGACGACTATAATCTGTCCGATAATTTCTCCGCAAGACAGATTGCGTATCAGCCCGTCCAGTCCCGAAGCGCAAAACGCACAGTTCATTCTGCATCCCACCTGAGTGGATACGCACAAAGTGTTGCCGTACTTATATTTCATCAATACGCCCTCTATGACGTTGCCGTCATACAAGGCGTATAACAACTTAATTGTGCCGTCTATCTTGGATGTAAATGTATCGATTATCTTAATAGGACTATCGCTGTACCCTTCTTCTATCAATCTGTCGATTAATGACTTGGGCACGTTGGTCATCTCGCCGTATAATGCTCCTTGAGATATCCACTTAAATAGCTGCGCCGCCCGATAAGCGGGCTGTCCGAAGTCTTTAAGGAGCTTTGAGAGTTCTGTAAATGTCAAATCTTGCAAAAATTTCATGCTTTCCTCTCAATTACGGCTATATAGAATCCGTCGACACCTTTACCGTCTGGTAAGAAATTGCGCTGTGATACAAGATTGAAGTGATTGTTATCTTTTATAAATCCATCGACAATATCTTCATTTTCCTCTCTTAAAGTCGTACAGGTAGAATATATAATGCGTCCGCCGCAATTGACGTACTTAGCGGCATTGCGCAATATCCGAGACTGAACGGCAGCAAGCGATGAGATATCGCTCTCTTGCCTCCTCAAATAAATATCGGGCTTGGACATCGCAACGCCGAAACCGCTGCAAGGAACATCGCACATGACTCTGTCAAAAGCGCCGTATTCGACATGAAAAACGGTGGCATCGCTTAAGACGCATTCTATGCCGGAGGATTTCATGCGCTCGGCATACGAGGCGATTAAATCCACTCTATGCTGCCTGTTATCGCAACACTTAACGGTAATATCGGCAAGTTCGGATAAATAAACGGCTTTTCCACCGGGGGCGGAACACATATCCAACACCCTCATGCCGTCTTTAACATCCGAGCTCTCGCAACACATCATTGACGTAGGAGATTGGATTGTAATCAATCCTTGATCGAATAATCCGTATAGCTGCTTGCTCCAGCTTATAAAGCAGCCGTTATTCGACTTAACATAATCGACATTCATACTATCTAAGCGCGAGTATAAATCATCTTTATTCCATAGTCTGAGATTAGGTCTGATATGTTGCTTTGTGAACTTAGGGACGCCGAGAAATCTCTCGCATTGCTCTATGCCGTATTGCTCGATGTATTTCTTCACAAGCCACAAAGGCGTGGATGTCCTTACGGATATATTCTCCGCCTTATCTTTGGGATAGGTTATGCCTTTATCTATGTACTTTCTGAGCACGGCATTGATAAAGCCCTTTACATCACCCTTACCGACTCGAGACGCGCATTCAACTATCCTATCCACAGCTGCATAGTTGGGCAAAGAATCCATATAATCTATATAATACAGTCCCATCTTAAGCAAAATGGATATTTGATTTTTAGGTCTTTTTTGCGCTATAGAAGAAATAATATACTCTAACGTTACGTTTTTGCTAAGTATTCCGTAGACGGCATTGGTAACAAAGGCGCGCGAGTCCTCTCTCACGGATGCAAGCGCTCTGTCGCCCCACCGTCCGTCCCTGAAAATCATACAAAGAGTATCGTATACGTATAAATCTTCTTTCATTGCAAGACCTTGCCGACTATATCGTGTCCGCGCATGAAGCTGAATATATCCTGCCTCTTTCCGCCCTCAAGTTGCACTTCCTCTATAGAAAGAGCGTCTTGGGCACACTTGATAATAATATCGTCTCCGACGGCAATTATCTCCCCGCACTCGCCCGCTCCATTATACTCGCGGTAGCGTGCGGATAATATCTTAAGCCTTTTCCCGTCAACAAATGTGTACGCCGACGGCCAAGGAGTTACGCCGCGGATAAGATTGTCCAAACTCTTAGCATCCAATGTGAAGTCGAGCTTGCCGTCATCCTTTTTAAGCATCGGACAAAAAGTTGCCTTAGACTCATCCTGCGGAGTGTATACAGCCTTTCCTTCCGCTATCAAATCCAAGGCTTTTTTTAATGCGATTCCGCCCTCTACAGCCATTCTGTCAAAGAGCTGTCCGGCAGTCTCCCTCTCGCCTATCTCCATGACCGAGTTGAGCAGTATATCTCCCGAATCAACTTGTAAAGCGGTACGCATAATGGTTATGCCGGTATATTTTTCGCCGTTGATTACAGCGCGCTGTATCGGCGCCGCGCCCCTGTACTTAGGTAAAAGCGAGCCGTGCACGTTAATAGTCCCAAGCGGAGGAATATCCAAGATTGCTTGAGATAGAATCTGACCGAAAGCGCAAGTTACAAACAAGTCGGCATTCAAAGCCTTGAGTTGCTCAACGCCGTCTCTGCTCACCTTATCGAATTGCAAAACTCTAAGCCCCATATCCAAAGCCGCCTGCTTTATCGGAGAATACGACACCTTGCGCCGGTCTCTTTCCTTATCGGGCTGAGTAACAACTGCGACGATATCATGTCCGCTGTCATTAGCCGCCCGTAGCGACGGCACGGCAAAGTCGGGAGTCCCGAAAAATACTATCCTCATCTTACTACCCTACGATAGACGTTGGTATATTCTTTATCGTAAAAGAGTATGCCGTCAAGATGGTCTATCTCATGGCAACACGCTCTTGCGACAAATCCCGTTGCCTCATAAGTGCAGGCGTTGCCGTGTCTGTCGTAATACTCTACGGTTACTTTGTTGGGACGCTCGACTATGCACGAACGCCCGTCTACGCTTAGACATGCTTCCTGTCCTATCTGCGAGCCAGAAGACGCTGCAATCACCGGATTGACAAATTCAAGATAAACTCCGTCCGCATGTATAAGCGCAATCCTGCGCGCAATACCTATCTGCGGCGCGGCAAGACCTGCTCCGCGAGCATGAAAGAGCGTCTCCTTCATATCGTCTATAATCTTAGTCAACCGAGCGTCGAATACCTCGACTCTGCGACATTTAGTCCTAAGTATAGGATCTTTATCTTTAACTATATCTCTAAGCGACATATTATGCTCCTAATTCATACTCTGAGGATTGAACTCGGCAAAGATGCTGACGTTTCTTACCTTATTCTTATCCATTATATCATATATTTTAGCCGTTATAACAGCTTCTTTCTCTCTTTTTATACGCATAAGGATTTGATAACGAAATTTATTTTCTATACGAGATACAGGGCTCTTCATTGCCTGCATATATACAAAGTCGAACTTGTAGTCAGATGCAAGCTCGCGCATGTCCGAATACAGCCCTCTTGCACATTTTACAACCCGCTCTTCCTCCTTGCCTACCATCATTATACGTATTACCGTAGTGTATGGAGGAAAATCGGATACAAGCCTTGTATTGTTTTCTTTATCGAAAAATCCGTCGTAATCGTACGATGTAATATATCTGAATACGTAATGACGCGGAGAAAACGTCTGCAATATTACCTTGCCTTTCTTGTCCGCACGCCCGGCTCTGCCCGCAACC
>CAMWNK010000027.1 GCA_947175555.1 uncultured Clostridia bacterium
TCCAATTCTGCCTTTATGCCTATCTTCTTCTTAGTTACGGTAAAGTTGAAGTACCGCACCGTATCGCTCTCGCCTGCATCTAAGTCGGGAGTGCCTTTGAAGATTCCTCCGCCGGCAATAATTTCGGGCTTGATTTCTGCTTTTATTTTATATATGCCTGCGTCTTTTATTCCACCGGAAGGATACTCAACACTTATCTTACTTGTGTCATACCATGTCTTTTGTTCAACCGCTATATCGTCCAAAGTAAGCGGTGTGCCTTTATACTCTACTGTAACATCTGTAGGCTCTATAGATGCAGCATATGTACTGTGTTTTGCTACCAAATCAAGATTTAAGTGAAGTGCGGGACGCGCCGCACCAGTAGTATCCACGTTGGGACCGGTCAGGCTATCTGTATTATATAATAAAGCATATGCGCGTGCACTAGCAGTGGAATATGTGGAGCGTGTAAAACTGTTTATGGAATTATATCTTTGATAGCTTGACAGATCCCATATCCCATCGCTATACAACGCGTATCCTTTTACCCCTGTTTCCGTTATTGAAGGTAACCATATATAGTCATCCTTCCACTCTGAGTAAAGATCTGTAGTAGTAACATCATCATAAATCTCAGCTGAAAAATAATTAATATTACCGCTTGGTGTACCGTACGCATCATTAAGTAGCGTGTGTGTGTAGCCGTCCGCCAAATCGCTTTGATTTTCGGTTTCTTGATATGCTACATGAGATGGCGTAACTATAAAGTCGGTAAGAGAACCCGCTATAGACGGCATGGTCAATCGTGCGTATGTATGAGTATCGCTTTGAGCTATTTTTGTAAGCTCTGTAGCTCCATCAGTGGCTACATATCCACTTCCGCCGCTGTTGAGTGCGACTGCTCTAATATAGCTCGTGCTATATATATTAGCTAGATACTTATAGGAAGCATCATAGACTGACCATGTATTCCATTGACAAGCATCATCACTGCGAGCAAGCCATAGTGTAAGAATTGTATTACCATCCCTATCCTTGGTAAGGTGTGTAGCCGTCCACTGTTTACCATCCAAAGTAAGTATAATATCTTTATTCTCATTGTGAGAACGCAAATCAGCTGACGATAATGTACCAAGCGCATCCACATCACTTATATCAGACTTGGAACTATCGCCTGTAAGCAATGCATATAGTGCCTTCATTGCGTCGCCGTCAAACACATTGTCATCTTTGCGGCTCTCATAGTCCTCAAGCAATATATTGCCTATATCATAGGTTATGGTTGGTGTTATATTGTAAAATGCAAATACCTCATTAATATTATTAAATGAAATAAAAGTGAAGCATAGCAACACGCCAACTATTATTACAGCCGCAGAAAGAGCCGATATCAATCTGTATCTTTTACTCAACATTATATCTCCGTATAAACAACTTAAATCTCAATTTATAGTTATCTAAGAGGTATGCCCAAGGACAATGTGATATTGTTCCGTTTATCTCAGATATTGTATATCGCCGTCAAAATCACAGCTGAAAAAATGTACATAAATTAGTATAATTGATGATCAAATAAGAAAAATCTGCGTGGAAATATTAAGGAAATATATGGTTTTTCGCCCTATTTCGCGCTAAGACATTGACATATAAATATATTAGGTCTAAAATATTAATACAAAATATCGGCTACTCATTGAAAAAATGATCATCAATTATACTAATACATGTACAAAATACTAATTATGCAATAACAATAATATGTAATACAAAAAGTCCCCGACATACCAATCGGGGACTTTTCGCAATATACGTCAATAGGGTTATTAGTCCGCTACGTAAGGTAACAGAGCCATAACTCTTGCTCTCTTGATAGCTTCTGCAACCATTCTCTGATGTCTGGCGCAGGTGCCGGTCATCCTACGGGGCATAATCTTGCCGCCCTCGGTGATGTATCTGCGCAATTTGGTTACGTCCTTGTAATCAAGCTCGCTAACCTTCTCGACACAGAAATTGCATACTTTCTTGTGAGGCACTTTCTTATTGGGGCGTGCCGGCTTAACAACTTTCTCTTCGCTCATTTCGAAATCTCCTTAATTAAAACGGTAATTCGTCGTCGTCAATGGGAGTAAGCTCCTTGACGGCGGATTGCTCCCTACGTGCGGGAGTCTCTCTGGGAGTATCCTGTCCGCCCTGTCCGTTGGGAGAAGAGAGGAACTCCACATCCTCGGCAACTATATCCACAGCCTGCCTACGCACGCCGTCGTTGCCCTCGTAATTGCGCAGCTGTATGCTGCCGGTAACGGCAACCTTCCTGCCCTTAGTGAGCACCTTAGCGCAAGCATCGGCAACGCCTCTCCACGTAACTATATTGAAATAGTCCACATTCTCCGCGCCGTCCTTAGCAAAGCGACGGTTGACCGCGATAGAAAATCTGCAAAACGACACGCCTGTAGCGGTAGTATTGCTCTCGGGATCTCTGGTGAGGTTGCCTATCAGAAAAACTTTATTCATAATTTCACCTTAGCGTCTTACGACCATTACTCTTACGGTCTCGTCCATAATGCGTACCAGTCTCTCGATTTCCGCAGGCACTTCGGGCGCAGCCGTAAAGTTCATAAGCACGTAGAAACCTTCGCTCTTGAAGTTGATGGGATAAGCATACTTGCGGATACCCCACTTGTCTACGTTCTCAACCTCGCCGCCTCTCGACGTAACGACGTCGCTCAGCTTGTCGATAACAGCCTGTCTGCTCTCCTCGCTGACGTCCTTGTCGATGATGTACAAAGCCTCGTACTTGTTCATGTTAACCTCCTTTCGGTCTTAGTCCCCCGATACGCGTCGGGAGCAAGGATTTTGAACTCGCATTCAAAATGCTATATAAATATATCACAACGACTTGATTATGTAAAGCATTTTTCCTTAATATAGCGCAAGCAAGAATTAATAAAAGGGCTGAAAATCTACCGATTACCACCCCGCCGCCTGCCTAAAGTCAACAACGTTAATAGCCATACGAAAAAATTAACAGATGTCGATATATGCAGATATAAAACGAAAATAATTAACCCCCGATTATAAGTAAAGAAAATTTGACCTAATAACCGCCTAACAAGCAAAACTTACGATTGCAAAGCCCTGCTTTATCAAGCTATAATTGAATTGACAATCAATAGCGGGCTTCCGCTGAAGGAGAATATACATGAGCACTTTTATTTTTACGGAAATCACCAGCGACTATCCCATTAAAGACGAAAAAGACTTTGCGCAGCTGCCTATGTCGGTAATGCTGAGCGGAGAAGAATACGATAATATCAATACATTCATATCCAATGCGGAATTTTATGAGAGGATGCAAAACGGCGAGCTGTCCAATACCGCAATGGTCAACTCGGAAGTAGCGGAGCGCGCATTCGAGGAAAAGATGAAGGCAGGCTACGATGTGCTGTATATAGCCTTCTCTTCCGCGCTCTCGGGCACATGCGACAACTGCTCGCGCATACTTAACGAAGTTGCGAAAAAATATCCCGAGCGCAAAGCCAAGGCTATAAGCAGCCTTAACGCAAGCGCGGGCGAAGGTCTTATCGCGTACTATGCGTTGCGCAAGCGCGACGAGGGCGCGGACTTTGACGAGCTTGTCGCTTATACTCAGAGCATAGCGGACAAGTGCGTATCTCTATTCACCGTAGACGACCTCAAGCACCTCGCAAGACTGGGCAGATGCTCCAAGGCGTCCGCGCTTATCGGCACCGCGCTGTCCATCAAGCCTATCATGCACGTGGACGAGCAAGGAAAGTTAGTGCCCTTCGATAAGGTGCTCTCGCGTAAAAAGGCGCTTCGCACGCTCGTGGAATATATGGAAGATAAGATGCTGCCCGCAAGTGAGCAGAAAGCCGTATTCATTGGACACGGCGAGTGTCTCGAGGACGCGGAGTTCGTAAAGAGAGAGATGCAAAAGAGGTTCGGGATAGACAATATCATTATCGACTATATCGGACCTGTAATAGGCGCGCACGTAAATAAAGGCGTGCTGGCGATATTCTTCCTCGGTAACGAAAAATAGTTGCAAAGCAGGCACGGCGCAAATATAATATATAAATAAATATATATATCAATATAAATAATATATAAACTCAATATATAATAATATATAAGCGCGGCAGGCTGCCGCGCTTAATCAATTACCGATAATCAATATAGATAAATAATTTATTTAGGCAAAATCTCGGACTATAAACTCCTTATTCCGCCCTATTAATATTAAATATTGTTACGCTACCGCACATATCGCGCCGCAATCAACGCCGCCTTACACAGCAAGATATACGCAACTTTTTACATCTTAACAGGCGCGCCTATACCGAGCAATCTCAAGCCGTCGCACAAGATATTCTTGACCGCCTTCACAAGCATGAGACGCGACGCTTTGACGGGCGGCTCGGCATTATTGATATTGCACGCAAGATAAAATCTGCTGAACGCCTGCGCAAGGTCGACAAGATATCTTGCCACAAAGCAGGGCTCGTACTTTTCCGCCGCCGAAAGCAACACTTGAGGATAGTTATCAATAAGTTTTATTACTTCTCCCGCCTCGGGTGATGAGATACCCTCGTAATCGGGCGCGGCGTCGACTGTCCCGCATTTATCCAGCAGCGAGCAACACCTTGCGTGAGTGTACTGCACGTACGGGGCTGTCTCTCCGTCGAAATTGAGCGCGCGCGAATAGCTGAAGGTCATATCCTTAATCCTATTATTATACAGCACTCCGAATATGACTGCGCCTACGCCGACCTGCTCCGCAATCTCGTCCGCGCCCTCGAGACGGGCGGACTTCTCTGCGATAATCTCCGCCGCCTTATCCACCGCCTTATTGAGCACGTCCTCAAGATACACTACGTTGCCGCTGCGAGTAGACAGCGAGCCTTCCTCCAGCGACACCATGCCGTGAGCTACGTGATACATATCCTTATGCCAAGGCTCGCCCGCAAGCTCAAGCACCTTGAACAGCTGGCGGAAATGCAAGTTCTGCTGATAAGCCACTACGTAGAGGCACTTATCGAAGTCGTACGTCTTCTTGCGATAATACGCCGCGGCAAGGTCGCGCGTGGCGTACAGCGTCGCGCCGTCCGAGCGGACCAAAAGGCAGGGCGGCATATCGTCGCCGAGTCTGACTATCTTAGCTCCGTCGTCCTCTTCGAGCAGTCCCTTATCGCTCATGCTCTCAAGAACGGCGTCCATCTTGTCATTGTAAAAGCTCTCGCCCGCATACGAGTCGAAGGTAACACGCAGCCTGTCGTAAATGCGCGATACTTCCGCCATAGTGGACTTCTTAAATCTGTTAAAAATCTCTATAGCTTCCTTATCGCCGTCCTCGATACGCTTGAACCAAGCTCTTGCGGTATCTTCGAGCGAGGGATCCTTCTCCGCCTCTTTATGGAAACGTACGTAAATATCTACAAGCGCGCGTACGCCGCGACTGTCTATATCGGCATCGTCTCCCCACAGCTTATACGCGGTAATCAGCTTGCCGAACTGAGTGCCCCAATCGCCGAGGTGATTGATACCCACGGCATTGTAGCCGAGCTTATTAAATATGCGGTACAGCGCAGCGCCGAGCACGGTATTGAGCAGATGTCCCATATGGAAGGGCTTGGCAATATTGACGGAAGAATAATCTATACATACCGTCTTGCCCGCGCCCACATCCGAGCGTCCGTAATCCTCGCCCTTTTCCAAAGCCGCTTGCAGGACGTCGCGGGCATAAGCGAGCTTATCGAGCGTAAAATTGACAAAGCCGCCTTCGGACACGGCAGAAGCAATATATCCGCCTATCTTAATGCTAGAGGCTATCTCGGCGGCAAGAGCTGCGGGGCTCTTTTTTACAGCCGCGGCAATCTTAAAGCACGGCAAAGAATAGTCGCCGCGCGATGAATCCTTGGACGGCATTATCAGCGCATATGCTGCTTCGCAGTCCACTCCGTCAGTCGTTATTGCCGACGCAATAAGTCTCTTATAATCCATAAATCCTCTTATTATACGTTAAAGCGGAAGAGTATAACGTCTCCGTCTTTGACGACGTAATCCTTACCCTCGCTCCTTACCTTGCCCTTTTCCTTGGCTACGGCGTAAGAGCCGCACTCGAGCAGCATCTGCCAGTCCACCACCTCGGCGCGTATAAAGCCGCGCTCGAAGTCGCTATGTATCTTACCCGCCGCCTGCGGAGCTTTAGTACCCTTGCGGATAGTCCATGCTCTGGTCTCTTTTTCGCCTGCGGTAAGGTAACTGATAAGCCCGAGCAGACTGTAACATGCGCCGACGAGCTTATCCAGTCCGCTCTCGTCTATGCCCAGCTCTTCGCGGAACATTGCCTTATCGTCATCGCTCATACCCGCGAGGTCTTCCTCAATCTTGGCGCACAGCACTATCACGTCGGAGCGGTGCGCGGCGGCATATTCTTTGACCGCGGCTACGTAGGAGTTGTCCTCTCCGCCTATATCCGACTCGCCTATGTTGGCGGCGTAAATAACGGGCTTGGACGTGAGCAAAAACATATCGTCTATTATCTCTTGCTCATCATCGGTAAAGTCCATCATCCTCACGGGCACGCCCTGCTCGAGCTTTGCGTACACGCTATCCAAAAAGTCTGCCTCGACAACGTATTTCTTATCGCCGCCTTTAGCGGACGTGCGGCTTTTCGCGCTGCGCTTTTGCACGCTGTCCATATCCGCAAATATCAGCTCGAGCTCAATGGTCTCAATGTCGCGCAGAGGATTGATACTGCCGTCAACGTGAGTGATGTTCTCATCGTCGAAGCATCTTACGACATGCACGATTGCGTCCGTCTCTCTGATGTGGGAGAGGAATTTATTGCCAAGACCTTCGCCGTGCGATGCGCCTTTTACCAGTCCCGCAATATCCACGAACTCAAGCACAGTAGGCGTAACCTTTTTACTGTCGTACAGCGCGGCGAGCTTGTCCAACCGCTCGTCAGGCACGGCAACCACGCCCACGTTGGGCTCTATGGTGCAGAAGGGATAATTGGCACACTCGGCGCCCGCCTGCGTAATCGCGTTAAAAAGCGTACTCTTGCCCACGTTGGGCAATCCTACAACACCTAATTTCATCCTCTACTCCTTCCGACATGCGCCTATCTGCGCCGCCGTATCGGTTATATTATCATTTATCGGACGAGTCGACGTCGTCTTTGGTCTTATCGCCACCGTCGATATCCGCACTCGCGCATACTTTGCCGTCCGCGCCATCGCCTATATTGTCCGTCTCTTGCTCTCGGCCACCGCACGCGCTCTTCTTGCCGCTAAGGCGCAATATATTTTCCTTGCCCTTAATCAATCTGATTATATTGCCGCGGTGCGTGATATATATAAGCGCGAGAATAAGCATATTGATGAGTATCACAGCCCACTCGCCCCTATACTTGACTGACGAATAAATACTGAGCGCGGTAATCGCGCCGAGCGAACCTAAAAAGCCGTATTTTACGAACAACAGCACGACTATCAACGCCGCAAGCACGATAGCCGCAACTATAGGACACGCCACGAGATATACGCCGAGCGACGTCGCCACTCCCTTGCCGCCCTTAAAGCGGGTGTACACGGGGAATACATGTCCCAATACCGCTATGCCGCCCATAGCAAAAAGCCACACCGCGCCGCCCGCGATATACATGCCCGCAAGCGCGCAAATAACGCCCTTTGCGCAATCGCACACGAAGGTGAGCGCGCCCCACCCTTTGCCGAATATTCGCAGCATATTCATCGTCCCCGGGTTGCCGCTGCCGGCTGTACGCACGTCGCCGCCTCTGCATCTTGATATCACCGTCGCAAAATTGATTGCGCCAAGCAGATAAGCTGCAATGCAAAGGGCTATCTTAACGGCTATAGCCCAAGGGTTACCGTCCATAAATTCACGCATATTACTATCCTTACAGCAGTATTATGCCCTTCTTAGCGCAAATATCACGCTCGCTCTCAGGCCAAATGCTCGCCTGCACTTCGCCGATATGCGCCCTGCCCAGCAAGTACATACACAGGCGTGACTGACCTATGCCGCCGCCTACAGTCTGCGGAAGCTCGCCCGCAAGGAGCGACTTGTGATAGGGCAACATAGAGCGCTCGCTCATGCCCGACTCTTCAAGCTGCCTCTTAAGCGCAACCGCGTCGACGCGAATACCCATGCTGGAGAGCTCGAAAGCCCTGTCAAGCAAGGGATAGTACAATAACAAATCGCCGTTGAGCGTCCAATCGTCGTAATCGGGAGCTCTGCCGTCGTGCTTCCTGCCCGAGCGTAACGCTCCGCCTATGCCTATGACAAACGCGCTGCCGTGCTCTCTTACATACTTGCTCTCCCTCTCGGAAGGAGTAAGTAAGGGATATTCGTCCTCAAGCTGCTGAGAAGTAACGAAAGTTATGTCATCGCTAAGATAGCCGTTATCCACGCCGTATCGCTCGGATACGGTCTTGGCCGTGGTGCGAAGCGCGCCATAAATGGACTTAACTACCGACTTGAGATAGTCTATGTTCCTGTCGGAGGGCGCAATCACCTTCTCCCAATCCCATTGGTCGACGTATATAGAGTGCAACGCGTCGCAATTTTCGTCGCGCCGTATTGCGTTCATATCGGTGTAAAGTCCTTGATATACGGGAAATGAATATTGCTTGAGCGCAAGTCTCTTCCACTTGGCAAGAGAATGCACGACCTCTGCCTGTACTCCCGTCTGCAATATATCGAATCCGACGGCTCGCTCATAGCCGTTGAGATTGTCGTTAAGTCCGCTGGATTTATCCACAAACAGCGGCGCGGATACCCTGATGAGGTTCAATGCCGAAGCAAGCTCTCTTTCAAAGGTGTCTTTAATAAGTTTAATCGCCTTTTGGGTAGTTATCAAATCAAGCGAAGCGGTATAGCCGTCAGGCAAACAGGACATAAATCTCTCCCGATACTGTATTTACTTAAATATATTATACTATGCACGCGGGGAAAGTCAATGACATTGTATCGTATGGCTCGCGCTCTAATACCGAGACGCCTTCATAAAGTCCTCCCAAAATCTGAGCGGCATATGGTTGAGTCTGCACCTATCGTTATGCCGAGGAGTTATCTCTATCGCATCGTAAAATACCTGCCACAGGTTGCGGTATTTCTCCTCTTCCTCGCCGTGCGCGTCCGGCTCGAAGCCGTCTACGGCAAGCAGCTCGTTCCTGCCGCCGTCATGGATAAATCCCTGCTTGTGCACCTTGTCGTAAATAAAAAATTTTTCACATGGGAAGCGCGATACAAAGTGCGGAGCTATAAGCGGCAAAACGCTGTGCGTAGGCTGAATGATTGATACCAGCGCGCCGTTGATTTCACTGAATCGGATAAATTCTATATTGCGGTGCGTCTCGTTGCCCACAGCCTTAGCCATGCGATGAATCTTATCTACGCACGGGGTAGCGAGCATGTTGATTACTTTAGCCCCCTCCCTCATGCCGAGCACCACAAACTCCGCTATAGCAACGCCCTTGTCCTCGAAGTCGGATAAATACGCCTTCTTGATAAGCCACTCCGCTTCCTTGCCCATAACGGAGAGTATGCCCCTCGTTACGCGGCGCGCCTTATCCTTATCGGTGTCGATGTACTTGCACGTAAGCAACGTGTCCCGCTTATCGGTAATCTCGGAAGGAATAAACTTGTCCGTATAACAATTAAATACCGCGCACAGCAGACCGTTGTAGCTGCCGTCGTATACGTATATGATATCTTCCCGTCTCTTCATATCTCACACCTCTATAGGACTTTCTTGCCCGAGCGCAGGCAATATATCGAACAATGACAGCTGCGCCGCGCTTTCCGCCCTGCCCATTGCCGTAAGCGCAGCCGCTGCCCTCGAAGGGCTGTCCGCAGCCGCTATCCCTCCGCCGCCTTCGATAAAATACTTAGCCCTCTTCATGACAACGCCCAGCCTGCGCAGCGCGTCCGCGTCGAGCTTGCCGTATCTGCGCGCTGTAAGTATACGTCGCGCGCTCTTGACGCCTATGCCTGGGACGCGAAGCAGACGCTCGTAATCCGCTCTGTTTACGTCTACGGGGAAAAACTCCGGATGATTGACCGCCCAGTTGCACTTGGGATCGAGATACTCGTTGAAATAAGGTCTGGACTTGTCGAGTATCTCATAAGACTTAAAGCCGTAATAGCGCATCAGCCAATCCGCCTGATACAATCTGTGCTCGCGCAGCAGCGGAGGCGCCGTGCCGACTGCAGGCAGGTTGGAATTGTCAGCCACAGCGACGTATGCAGAATAGAATACTCTCCTCAATCCGTAGCTCCCGTACAGTCCCTCTGCAAGCGATATTATCTGAAGGTCGCTCTCGGGAGTCGCACCTATTATCATCTGCGTGCTCTGCCCCGCGGACGCGAATCCCTTAGTCTTAGCCTTGAGCTTGCCGCTGATATAACGCATCGGAGATAGTACGTCGTCCCTGCTCTTATTGGGAGCAAGCAAGCGCAGGCTGTCGGATGAGGGTAGCTCTATATTGGAGCTCATCCTGTCTACAAGCATCCCAAGACGCTCTATCAGATGCTCCGCCGCCCCCGGGATTGCCTTTGCATGTACGTACCCGTAAAACTTATGCTTGTATCGCAACAGCTCTATCGTCTTAATCATCAGCTGCATCGTATTGTCGGGATTGCCTATCACTCCGCTGGAAAGAAATAAGCCCTCGATATAGTTGCGCCTGTAAAAGTTGATAGTGATATCCGCTATCTCATCGGGAGTAAGCGTCGCTCGTGGGATATCGTTGGATACTCTGTTGACGCAATAGGCGCAATCGTAACAGCATGCGTTGCTCATCAATATCTTGAGCAAAGAAATACATCTGCCATCGCCTGCAAAAGCATGACAAAGTCCCGAGCTGCATGCCGAGCCTATCCCGTCGGAGGGACATACTCTGTCAGTGCCGCTTGAAGTGCAAGCTACGTCGTACTTTGCGCTCTCGGTAAGGACGCGTAATTTATCGGCGAGTTCCATAGTGTAGATATTTTAACATATGTTCGCATTTTTGACAACACTTTTTTAAGACATATTCTTTCGCTTAATATTCTATTTGATGCAAAAATGACTTTGTGCGCAAGGCGCATTGCTGTTATAATAATCATATGAACGACGCTAAGGGCACCGATTTAGAAAAGCAGCTTGCAGGCTGCTCTAAGGTAGAAGAAAACTCTTCGATAACTTGCGCTCCGTCCGACTCTGCATCGCAGCTAAGGCGCGCTTTTGCTTGCGCGGGGAATAAAATCAAGAGTATCTTTACGGGCGGGACTAAACTAAAGGGCGGCAAAAGCCGCATTTGGGAGTTAGACTTTATACGCGGTATATGCGTACTGCTCATGGTGTTCGACCACTTTATATTCGATATCGCGGACATATTCGGACGGGCGTGGTCCTTAGCAAGCGACAGCGCGGTGATTGAGAGTATATACGAGGCGGCGTCCGACTTTGCGTCATCTCCGTTTCACGACACCGCTCAGCATATCGTAGTATGGATATTCTGCCTGATATGCGGCATATCGTGCTACTTCTCCCGCTCCAACTTAAAGCGCGGCATTATCGTAGCGATATGCGCAGCAATCGTTACTGCGGTAACCAAAGCTATCGGCACGCCGATAAGATTCGGAATACTTCATATGTTCGCGGTCGCCATACTGCTATTTTGGTTGATAGATACGATATGCCGCCGCAACAAGCGATTGACCGCCACCGTATGTCTCGTGCTCGGCATTGCGATAATATGCATCGACGCGGCGATGAGCTCCTACAGCGAAGCCGTAGGCTCGCTTGCCTCGGACAGCAGCTTATATTTTATAGGCGACTGGATGCTGGGCGGTCCATTCTACTCTGCCGATTATTACCCTATATTCCCCAGCGTGGGATATATGCTTATAGGCTCATTTGTAGGCTTTACGCTATATAGCAAGCGTCGCTCGCTCCTCCCCCGCCTCGGCAAATACGGTTGGCATGCTCCCATAGACATATGGGGACGTCTTGCCTTATACGTCTATATCTTGCATCAAGTAGTGATAGCTGTAATACTCGCGCTTATCAGCTACCTCTTCCTTACCCCGGGAGACTTTGTCATAATCTGATATTATTTAACGGTCAGCTTGACTTCCACATCCAGTTTAATGGTGTCGAGATAATGCTCGTCTATACCTTGCAACCAATCGCAGCCATACTTACGATACACCTGCTCGCCGAGGTGGAATACGTCCACTTCGTTGTCTTTGCACTTATCAAAGCAAGCGAGAACTTTGCCTCTAACGCTCTCTCTGATGCGTTCGAGCTCATTGTCGCTGAGCGCATTGACTATCATGCCGTTATTGGTGCTCTGCATCTCGTTGCGCCGTATATTCATGGATATTTTTATAACAGCGTGCTCGGGGGAGTCGACCTTGATCCTGCTCTTGCTCTCGAGCAATATTACATCCGTCTCTCTCGAGCAGTCGCCGAGATATAGCACCGAGCCGCCGTTAAGCCTGTTTTTTACAAAGCTCAATCCCTCGCTGGCGTTGGCGTCCAAGGTGAACGCATACCCCTCTCGGGTGGTTATGAGCGAACGCTCCAGACTGATCAGCTGCGCTTCCTGCGCCTGTATCTGGCTGCCCTCGGGAGTATAATCGCACTGCTCCACTACGGCAAGCGGCATATACGAGGCTCCGCCTATGCGGTAATAGTTGGCAAAGTAGTCTTTAAGCGTGCAGGGATTGACTCCCGCTTCCTTCTGAACACCTTGCATCATGCGTTGCAGGTGGTACGCCGCAACCTCGTTGATGGGCACCTTTGCCGCAAGCACTTCCTTGCCTGTCGCGGCAGCCACCAACAAAGTATTGTCTGCAAACTCGTCCGAGCGGACCAAAAACTTGAGCACGTTGTCATACGCGGCGGTCTTAATCATATTTTCGCCGAATACTACAATCGTACAGTGCGCAAACGACGCTTTGACGCCCATAGACGACGACAGCTTTTCCACCGCGTCCTGCATAGTCTCGCCCGTAGCCGTGAATATCATAAAATTATTGTTGCCCGTAGAAGAGCCGCCGCTACGCGGCAATACCGTCTGCGCGTTGAGCTCTATCCTGTCGCCCGAAGTGTCTATTGACAGTCCTACAACCAGTCCTCTGTTGATAAGGCTCTTATTGGTAGTGAGCATATCAAAGCCTACAAGCACGACTATAAACAACAGTATCAATATCCACTTGCGGGACGTAAAAATTTTCAAGCCTTTCTTTCCGCGCATTTGCCTGCCTCCTCCAAAGCCTCTTGTTCGGGAGCCGCCGCGCAAAAAGGCTTAGCGTCCTTATCCCACTTGCGCACCGCAAGATATACTGCCGGCGGCAGAAGATACTCGATAACGCCTACCACGTATCTCATCCAAGACGTAGCGAATTTATACGTTCTGTCCAGATTCTTGAGCCCGAAGAATATCGCAAACCCAAGCGCAAGACCGACCGCTACCGACACCCAACCTCTGCGCTTAACATAATAAGTTATACCCTCGATAATCGCATACAGTATTACGGACAGCTTTATGATAGCCATCATGAGCCACGAGCACACCGTCGGAAAGTCAACGGTACCGAGCAGCATGGATATGCGGTTGAATATGCCTATCTTATTAAAGGCATTGCTCACCAGCACTCCGCCGCCTCCGTACACCGACACGAACACTATCATAAATCCCACCGCAAGCACGAATAGAAGTGGTATGATTATCGCAAGTCCGCTCCTCTGCTTACGCGCAGGCTTTGCGACCGTAACGAATAAAAAGGGAGTGAAGTCTCCAAACCACATCATATGTCTGTCGCCCGCAGACATCACCGAAGCGTCGAATCTCATGGGAAAGAGATTGCCTATATCACCCTTGAATTGAGCAAACAGTATATTGAAAAACAGCGACACCGCTATCACCCAAAACACTATCTGCGCGGTACGCGCAATGACGTTGGCGCCCTTATACGCCACAAACATCAGCGTGGGCATGAGCGCAAGTATCACAAGACGCCACAGTCCGTCGTCGAACAACGTGGTGGATATATATGATATGGACTCTGCTATCAGTACGCTGCTTTTAATACCGCTGCTAAACACTACAAGCGCGACGAATATCGCCTTGAGCGGCGCGGGCATAGCAGAATCGAGTAGCGACGTACGGGATATTACTCCGTATATAATAAAAAACATACCTATCTCTATCGCCATCATATACGCCATGACGATTGCGCTCTGCCTGCCGGCAACTCCCGACAGATATTGCGGCAGCATTACCACCTTAAAGGTGAACGATGCTATAAAGGCAAGCAACGCAAGCTGTCTGGGATATACGATATGAGTAGTTCTGGCATTCATTTTTCTCTCCTATGCCGTACGGATATTTTTGCTCAACGCTTAAAATCTCAGCGTGCAAAAACTTTTTTTGCATCTGTGCCGCTCAATGTCGCAGATGTTTCGGCAAGAGACATTTTCGCAAGCTGCATTGACCTGTTATCCATACAGACGGCATATGTACGCCCGCAAGGGGCATTATCAACGGCGTCTTACGCGGTTGATTGTGGGGATTGAGTAAGGTCTCTCCGATATATCCCTGAGACTTTCTTTAACCAGCGCGTCCTGCCAATCGTGCTCGATAAGCGGCGCGTAAGGAGCAAGGTAAGAAGTTCCGAAGCTGCGCAAATCCGCAAGATAAGCTATGAGCGCAATGACGGCGAGGATAAGTCCGAATAAGCCTGCTACGCCTGCAATCGCGACAAACAGCACTCGCAGTATAGAGGACGCTTCCGTCTCTTCGGGTATGCAGTACAGTCCGATTGTGGATATCGCGATGACCAATATCGTAGGCGTGGAAAACAATCCCGCATTGACCGCCGTCTCGCCCAGCACTATTGCGCCGACTACGGATAGCGCCATACCCACGTATCGCGGCATTCGTACGCTTGCCTCGTTGAGTATCTCGAATATCACAAGCACCGACAGCATCTCCAGCGTCGGCGTGAACGGGATACCGTATATCGAATTCATGATTGATATCAAGAACTTGAGCGGGAACATCTGATATTGATACTCCTGCAACGCAACATACGCCCCCGGGAGCGTGATTGCCGCTATGATGGCAACCAGCCTTATAAGTCTTATAAATGTCGCTCTGAACGACTTGGAATAATAATCCTCGCTCGATTGAAAGTGCTCAAAGAGAATGAACGGTACCGTAAGGACCATAGGCGAGCCGTCCACGATAATAGCAACTCTCCCCTCAAGCATTTTTGCCGCGACAATGTCGGGCTTTTCGCTCGCGCCCACCTGAGTGAACAGCGAGTGATACTTATCCTCAAGATAACGCGCCACATACGACGACTCCACTACGCCGTCTATGTTGATGCTCTCTATCCTCTTGCACACCTCGTCTACAACGTCGGGCGCGGCGACGCCGTCGATATAAGTTACCATGACGGGCGTTGCGGAATACTTGCCCGCAGACAGCTTCTTGAATGTGAGCTTGGGCGTCTTGAGCTTACGGCGAATCATCGTCATATTTATCTTGACGTCCTCTACAAAGCCCTCGCGAGGTCCTCTCAATACGTTGGTTACGGGCGGCTCTTGTATACTTCTGGTCTCGTAAGCCTTCTCAGAAAAGACGAATATAGTCTCCGCTCCATCCACCACCAATACTATGTCGCCGCCTGCGACTATCTTGGCAGCCTCGTCCACGTCATCGCACGTCTGCATAGGGGTAGTAAGCGACGTACTTTGATTGAGTACGTCTGCATACTTGTCGTCGGGCAAGCTCTCAATATTTTTGAGCGGGCGCAGAATACTGTTTTCAAAGCTGAGCTTATCCACGAATCCGTCTATATAGAATATAGCCGAGCTCTTGCCCGCTATGAGAAAGTCCATGCGCAGCAAGTCCGATTCTTTGGAAAAGACGCCTTGTATACCGTCTGCAATCTTATCGTAATCTATTGGCATACCTCTGTTATGTGTAAGCGGGCGGCTAATATTCTTTAAGTGCTTTCAAGCGACATAATACGACAATTATCGCAAGCGATTGCAAAAAAGCTAACAGTAGCATATACTTCGATTTTGCGCACGCCTATAAAGAACGCCTTGCGCAGAATTATAAAGCAAGTGCCCGCAAATAATTGCCAAAAGCGCAATCGGATTATATAATGTAGATATTATGAAATCATATGAATTGAGAGAAAAATATCTTAACTTTTTCGCATCCAAGGGACACGCGGTCATTCCCTCGTCATCCCTCATCCCCGAGAACGATCCTTCCGTGCTGTTCACTACTGCGGGTATGCACCCGCTCGTACCCTACCTGCTCGGACAGAAGCATCCTGCGGGCACCCGTCTTACGGACGTACAGAAGTGCGTGCGCACAGGCGATATCGACGAAGTAGGCGACGCTACGCATTGCACATTCTTCGAGATGCTCGGCAACTGGTCGCTCGGCGATTACTTTAAGAAAGAATCGATAACATACTCCTTCGAGTTCTTGACAAAGGTGCTGGGCATACCCGTGGATAAACTTGCGGTAACGGTATTCGAAGGCGACGACGACGCGCCGCGCGACGAGGTTGCGGCAAGCGTGTGGGAAGGATTGGGCATACCCAAAGACAGGATTTTTTACCTGCCTAAAAAGCATAATTGGTGGATAGCTTCAACTACAGGACCTTGCGGCGGCGATACGGAAATATTCGTTGACACGGGCAAGCCCGTAGAAGGCAACCCCTCTCCTGCCGACGACGGCGGTAAATGGGTGGAAATATGGAATAACGTCTTTATGGAATTTTATCGCCATCCCGACGGCAGCTATACTCCTCTTTCGCAAAAGAACGTTGACACAGGTATGGGACTTGAGCGCACGCTGTGCATGCTCAACGGGTATAAATCGGTATATGAGACAGATTTGTTCAGCGATATAATAGCCAAGCTGGAAGAGCTAAGCGGCAAAAAGTATGGTAGCGACGATGCCGTAACCAAAGCAATGCGCATTATTGCCGACCACATGCGTACCGCAACGTTCATGATAGGCGACGAAAAGGGCGTAACTCCTTCCAATGTAGACCAAGGCTACGTACTGCGCAGACTGTTGCGCCGCGCTGTACGCTATGCGCGCATGATTGAGCTTGACAGCACTCTGCTCACCGATATAGCCAAGATGTACATTGCTAAGTATAAAGACGTCTATCCCGAACTTGGCTTGGGCGCAGAGCACATCGTGTCGGAGATAGCCAAGGAAGAAGAAAAGTTTTCCAAGACGCTGGGCAACGGCATAAAAGAGATGGAAAAGGTACTTAAATGGGTGCAAGGCGACACGCTTAACGGCAAGACCGCATTCAGACTGTACGATACGTTCGGCTTCCCTATCGAGATGACTGTAGAGATTGCCGCAGAGCGAGGATATAAGGTAGATATCGAGGGCTACAATAAGGCATTCGAAGATCATCAGAAGAAGTCGCAGGCAGGCGCGGAGCAAAAATTCAAGGGCGGACTCGCCGATACGGGCGAGCGCACGGTATATCTGCATACCGCCACTCACCTGCTGCTTGCATCGCTTAAGAAAGTCCTTGGCAGAGACGATATATATCAAAAAGGCAGTAACATCACCGCAGAAAGGCTGCGCTTTGACTTCAACTTCGAGCGTCCCTTGACCGAAGAGGAGAAAAAAGCCGTAGAGAACGCCGTCAACGACGCTATTGCTAAAGATATGCCCGTAACTTGCCGCGAAATGACTATAGAGCAAGCGCGCGAGGAAGGAGCGACGGGCGTCTTCGGCTCTAAATACGGCGAAGTTGTCAAAGTATATACAATAGGCGACTACTCTAAAGAGATTTGCGGAGGTCCCCACGCCGAGCATACGGGACAGCTCAAGCACTTTACTCTGCTCAAAGAAGGCTCGTCCTCTGCAGGCGTAAGACGTATACGCGCCACAATCGATTGAGTGCATAATTAATTTATTAAACATTTTTTCGGCATAAGCGGACGGATTTATCCGTCCGTTTACGTTATCGGAAACTTATTGCGATTTTTTTACAATATTTTTGAATTTTGTACAAAATAAATTGACTTTATGCGCTATAGCGTATATACTTTAATCAGATAAACAAAGCCTATAGGTCATTTGTTCCTGAACGGAGGTATTTAATATTGGATTGACTGATTTGCGGAGCAGCTCCGCTTCGTTTCTCATACCGATTTTTCGGTTTTATCACGCTTTATCATTGACCGATGTACCACAATGCTTCGGTTGTTTTCGGCTTAATCGCGCAGAAACAAAAATAATATATAAATACTCCCAAGGTTACGCGGTGCCGTCAGCCGCTCTCCTCTCATATCTGTGCTAACTTTGCCGAAACAATGATAATCGGGACGACGGCATCAGTCGTCGTCCCCTACTAAAGACAAAGCTCCGACCGCAAGGTCGGAGCAGATTTTTATTATAAAGATGTTATTATCATATTATTTACCGTTTAAAGTTGCCATTTACATCTACAATATCGTATAGATTCTCGATTTATAATAATTCGCAATATATAATAGCAATCGCTATACCCTGCAAGTTGTCAAATACAGCAAAATTCCTGCTATAATACGCCTACTCTCCGCGAAGAGCTATCACGGGATCGCGCTTGGAGGCTATGTAAGAAGGGATGCTGCCCGCTATTACGGTAAGCACCGCGCTGACTACCACCATTATAAAGGCGTGCAACGGCTGCAACGTACAGATACTGATGCCCGCGGTAAGAGTCGCAAGACCGAGATTGATAGGTACGGATATCAGATAGGCAAGCAACACGCCGAGTATTCCCGACGCAAGACCTATCATCAAAGACTCTGCAATAAAGACGCGTGCAACGTCGCTCTTACGCGCGCCGAGCGAGCGGAGTATGCCTATCTCCTTGGTACGCTCTACTACCGATATATAAGTAATTATGCCTATCATTACCGACGACACCACTAAAGATACCGAAGTGAAGCAAATCAGCACTATCGACAATACGTCCACTATATTGCTCATCATAGACGTCATCATAGCGGCAGAGTCGGTATACGTGATGCTCTCCGTCTTATGCAGTTCATTATACTCGTCGACTTTAGCGATAACGGCGTTCTTAGTCTCGTAAGACATTGTATACACATTGACATTGACGGGCACGCTGCTGCCGCCGAGAGCCGCCATATACAGCCCGTGAATAGGATAAAGTCCGCTGTAGAAATCGGTAATTATCTCCATCACCTCAGAGTCATATATGCTCGTAAAGCCGGAAGCCTTATCCATAACATAACTCAGTATGCCTGCGTACAGCTTATCTCCAGTAATAACGTCCCTGTCCTTAGACGCCTCTTGCTCTATTACTATTTGAGAATCCGCTTCTTTATCTTGCACATAACTCATAAGCGAGGAGTGATACGCTATGCCGTTGCTCATCGCGGTAATCATACTGCCCTTCTTAGGTCTTGCGACGCCGACTATCTTAAGATCGACCACGTCCTCCGAAGAAGACGTATTATATAGCGTGGCATACTCGCCGTCGAGATTGTCTATCTCGTGGAATCTGCCGTTGGCACCCTTGACGTACTTACTGTCGTTAAGCACCATCTTAAGCGTGATATCCATATCTACTATGGACTGCGCGCCTACGTACTTTTGATATAGACCGATAGACGCCATCAATCCGTCCGACACGGTATTACTGCCCGATACCACGAGCACTATCTCATTGACGCCTCTGGGCTCGTGCCCTGCAAGAAAATCGTAATACTGACCTGCAACATAGGGCTGGAACGTTACCATATCGGAAATATTGCCGATATCTCCGCCGTGCAGGTTAAAGTCTCCGCCGCCTGTAATCGCGCCTATTCCTTCCGACGGGTTGTAATTGGTGCTCACTTTGGATAAAAGTAAAGGCTTATAGCCATAGTCGTATACTACGGCGTCGGATAGCGGCTCTATCTCTTCTTTTACATAGTTGACAAATTGCTCGTTAAGACTGTTTGTCTTAATCATGTCAAGCATGACCTTTACGATATTGCTCTGCGCTCCGTGAATAATGTCATTATCGGGATAATCCGCCTTACCGAACATATCTTCGATAGTTACTGCGCCTGTAAGCACGGGCGTGAAATCTACGCTGACGGAGCTGATAATCATAGGATTTGCGCCCAGCATATCTTCGCCCATAGCATTGATATAGCCCGTAAGTCCACTCGATAACGCAAGCACGAGACACACGCATATGATGCCTATACTGCCCGCAATCACCGTCATCACATTGCGTCCCGACTTGGACTTAATATTCTGGAAAGACAGCTTCACCGCCGTCCAAAAACTCATAGAGGTGGACTTGAGCGCCTTCTTCTTGTCCTTGAGCGACTTGCGCTCCTTGACTTTCTCAAGTCTGCTCTTCTTGACCTTGACATCGGCATAAGCCGCGCTGTCCGCAGCCATGGTAGCGGCAACACAGTCTTTATCGCAATTATCGTCAACAGTTGCAGCTACGGACGTCTCGCCGACACTCTTTGCGCTATTTGTCGCGCCGTCAATCTGCTCGTCCTCGCCGTCATAAGGCGCGGTATCCTCCATGACCTTGCCGTCCTTCATGCTGATAATACGCGTGCTGTACTGCTCGGCAAGTTCGGGATTGTGAGTAACCATTATGACCAATCTGTCCTCGGCTATCTCCTTAAGCAAGTTCATGACATGCACGCTCGTTACGCTGTCAAGCGCGCCCGTAGGCTCGTCTGCAAGAATAATCTCGGGATTATTGATAAGCGCGCGCGCTATCGACACCCTCTGCATCTGTCCGCCCGAGAGCTGATTGGGACGTTTCTTAATCTCTTTGCCAAGTCCTACCTTTTCCAGCGCGGCAACGGCGCGCTTGCGTCTGTCTTTGGACGACACGCCCGATAGAGTAAGCGCAAGCTCCACATTGGCAAGTATGGATATCTGAGGAATTAAATTGTAACTTTGAAATATAAAACCTATGCGCTGATTGCGGTACAAATCCCAATCAACCGCCTTAAAAGTATCTGTCGCCTGCCCCTCTATAGTCAACTTACCCGACGTATATCTGTCAAGTCCGCCTATAATATTGAGCAAGGTAGTCTTGCCGCAGCCCGACGCGCCCAATACAGATACAAACTCATTGCGTCGAAATTGCAGATTTATTCCGTCCAGAGCACGTACGCTCCCGTCCCCGGACTTATAATCTTTAACAATTTCTTCTAGCTTAAGCATTGTACACCACGCAACAGACCTTAATTAATGTCATTATACGCCCGCGCATTAAAAATTGTCAATATGTGTCTTGCTTCCTAATATTGGTATATAGTTATATTTTACACAATCTTTAATATACGCAAGCGGACATAGCTATTCATCTGTTTCCGCGCTAACCGTATCGTCGTCTTCGACCTTGTCTTCGCGATGCTTCGGCGGCAATCTTCTGACTATTACTATCGCAAGAATAACGCATATGAGAGTAAGCAAACCTATTGCGCTAATGCAGATTGCGAACATCTTCATACTTACCCACTTGCCGTCTATCACGCCGCCCTCTACAAGCTGCCCTGCTTTGACGGTGAACGTTGCGCTCAAGTCGCCGTAGCTCACAGTAATTGTGTTGTCGCCTTCTGTAAGCGCACCGTCCGGGGAATACGTATAATCATTGCTATTGAGCTCTACCTTCTCGCCGTCGGGATATATTCCGTAGACCACCATGCCGTAGCTGTCAAAGCTATCCCCTATAGAATAGTTCTTTTTATAATTTCCGCCTACCTCTATTGAGATTATCTTGTAATCTCCGTTGCCGCTTGCGTCCACTACTATCACGTACTCGCATACGTCCGAGCACGCTCCGTCTATAGCGTACTTGCTTGTATCTATGCTTATCTTTACGCTATA
>CAMWNK010000028.1 GCA_947175555.1 uncultured Clostridia bacterium
CGCCCGCATATTGCCATTTTTATACGAAAAGTGTGATAGTGTGACATAGTGGCGTATAAACTAATACTATTATTAGTTAGTATAATCGCGCAATTCTTTTTTCAAGCGGTTACGTATTGTTTTCATACGTTGCGATATGACAGTGTGCGATACGCCCGTTTGACTTGCTACTTGCCGCATAGTCATTTCCTCATAATAGATTTTATGTACTAATTCGCGCCGCTTGTCTGACAGCGTTAATAACGCTTTATGTACGCGCTCTATGTTTTCGCGCCGTATTACTATAAATGCGTTGGCGCGTAAAATGCGGTTGCTGTAAACTCGCAGTCCGCAAAAAGTTTATTGAGGACGAAATAATAACCGCTCTTGTAGGCGACGGCACGGAGCGAAACTCGCACGGCGTTTTGACTGATGAATTTATTATAGATATGCTTGCTGCCAAAACATATATGCTGATACAAGAGGAGCGGAACGACAGCGAGATAAAACGCATAGAGGGCATTATTGCAGACAATCAAACGGCAATCAATAATCTTATGCAAGCCCTTATGCGCGGCAAGATTGCCGATACGCTTTTAGCGCAAATTGAAAAATTAGAGAAAGAGAACGCCGAACTGAACGCGACGATTGAAAGCGAAAAGGCGTTGCAAATCAATTACACATACGACGATATTCGCAAGTGGTTAGAACATTTCCGCACGTTGGACTATACCAAGACGAAAAACTGCAAGGCACTAATTGACACATTCATTTATCGCGTTGTGCTGTGCGACGATAAAATGAAAGTGCTTTTCAATCTGAAAAGCGGGCAAAAGAACGAACTGCTTTTGAACTTGATTTTCCCCGATTACCCCGACGGCAACGGCGACGCGGACGAAAACGGCGTAAAAGAAAAAGAAACCGAAAACTCGGTTTCTCTATCTGGGTGTTCGTATACCCCTGTTATGGTGCCGATGGTCGGACTCGAACCGACACGGTATCGCTACCACCGGATTTTGAGTCCGGCGCGTCTGCCAATTTCACCACATCGGCAAATGCGGTTGCTAAATTATATTAGCACAACCGCAAGCAATTTGCAATAGTTGAGCGGCATATTTTATAAATACGCGGATTATTATGCTTGGATAAGTATAGTTTTTATCTCATGAGGGCGGAAAGTCAGCTGCTTCAGGTCGCATTTCCCGATAGGATTTTCCAACATGTCGCACTCTGTTGCCGCGGCGTCTGCTTTAGCAAAAGAGATTGCGGCTGTAGTTTCCGAGCCGAGCGACTCATAGGCGCGCAGTATAATTCCCTTTTCGTTTTCCGCAACTTTCACCGTCTCTATTATTATGTTGTCCTTGTCGCAGGCGGCAATCTTGGAGAGGTTAGTATCCGACTTGTGCAATATTACTGGATTATTATAGCGGTAGGACCTTGCAATTACGTCAGAGTTTGCAAAGCATTCCTTATGAGGATACAAGGCGTAGCTGATATGATGCTTGCCCCTGTCGCACTCGGGATCGGGGAAGACGGGCGCGCGAAGCAGCGCCAAGCTGAGCATGCCTTCTTTAACTTTATGCCCGTATTTGCAGCGATTGAGCAGAGCCAATCCGTAATCTTCGCTATCAAGGTTGACGTACTTATGCGCGCAAATTTCAAACTGTGCTCTTTGTACGCTGTCGTCATTGTGCGTCGTGCGGTCTATGGAGCCGAACTGAATGTCGCACTTGACGGTGTCTGCGAATACGGAAGGAGTGAAGTCCGCCCTAAGCAATTTGAGCTCTTCGTGCCAATCGGCGTCCAACTCAAAGGAGATAAGCATATCGCCCTCGGTGAGCGAAATGGTCTGAGTAAATTGCGACTCGCCCCACTTAAAGCGGTTGAGCCTTACAACACGTACGCCGTCGATATAGGTTTCACTGCCGCTTAGCTTAAGCGCGTGCGGCTTGCGGCTGTCGTAATCCATGCGGATATCCCAAGCATTGTAATACATGAAAGGATCGTCGTAGACGTTAAGGCAGTTGAAGCAGCCACCCTCTTTTACAAGCTCCTTTCCGTCCTTTTCCACGTATGCGGAAGTAATAGCGCCCTTCTTATCAAAGCGCAAGGTAATCAGCGAATTGCTGATGCTGTCGTCATCGAACTTGAGCGTGCTTGCGGCGGGGGCGGGCAGCAGCTTTGCGCTCGACATAGGAGCTACGGATACGCTGTACCACTTATCTTCCACCTTGACGTATTCGTCTCTTGCAAACGCTATCGGGTTGACGGCGGTATATTCGTCTGTATTGGCGGTGGAGAGCCTATTGAGCAAATCGGAACACATTGCTTGCAGCTTGCGGTGCATCTCTTTATATCTTGCGCGGCTCTCATCGTACACGCGCTTTATTGACGAACCTGGTAAAACGTCATGGAATTGATAGAGCAGTGTCTCCTTCCATATCTCTTCGACTGCGGCTCTATCATAGTTTATACCCTTGAGATAGGCATATGCGCCAAGCATCTCGGTAAAGTGCAGCATGGACTCCATGCGTCTGTTCCACAGCTTGGCAGCCGCCTGAGACGTATAAGTGCCTTGGTGTCTTTCATAATAGAGTTCACCCTTGTGCGTAGGGATAACATTAGTGTATTCCTCAAGGTCGCGGAAGCAGTCTACGGCAGGTTGGAACTTGAGCGGCGAAAGACCGCTGATACCCTTTTTCATGCGCGTGCAATACTCAAGATGTCCCTCGGAAGGACCGCCGCCGCCGTCTCCGTCGCCGTATATGAGCAGGCACTCGGGCACAATATCCTTTTCCGTATTGCGCACGTCGGACTTGAATATCGCAAGAGGAGACGCTCCGCTGTTATAGTCGCCCGCAGGCTCCATATGCGCCAGCAACTGCGTGCCGTCGATGCCCTGCCAGTTGAACGTCTTATAAGGGAATTGATTGACCGTATTGCTAATGAGCTTGATAGTCATGAAGTAGTCCATGCCGCAGCCCTTTATTACCTGAGGCAGGGTAGCGGGGAAGCCGAAAGCGTCGGGCAACCAGCATGTCTTGACGTCCTTACCGAATTCCTCTTTGAAATATCTTTTCCCGTACAAGAATTGGCGTATCCAGCTCTCGCCGCAAGGCAGATTGCAGTCGCTTTCCACCCACATTCCGCCTTGCAGCTCTATTCTGCCGGCGTCTATCTGCTCCTTGACTTTCTCAAAAAGTTGCGGATAATCTTGCTTGAGCCACTCAAACATCTGCGGTTGCGACGCTCCGAAGATATAGTCGTCGTATTTGCGAATATTGAGCAACTGATTGGCAAATGTGCGCGCCACTTTACGCTTGGTTTCGCGTATGGGCCACAGCCAAGCGAGGTCTATATGCGCGTGCCCGATTGCGCTGTGCATTACGGCAGGGTAGTCGATAGGTCTATATACCGTCTCGGCAAGCTGTTCCCGAGCTGCTGCGACGCCCTTATCTTTATAGGTGCGATAGCTCGCTTTGAGCGCGGTATCGAGCTCTTGCGCCCTTGCCATAGCCTTGCCGGCGATATCGCCCTCTTTGCCCTTATAATCGCCGTGCAGCTTGCACATCAAGAAATATGCTTGAATATAATCGTAATAATAGCCTACTATCTCGTCGTCGCGTATAGCGATGTCGCATCTGCGCAAGTGAGCGGCAAGGTTGTCGAATCTCAGCTTGCCGTTGAATCCCGCATCGACGTACAGCTCTATCTTTTCGCCGCCGACGGCACAATCGGCGATGTCGATAATCTGCTTGCCTATAGTGCAGTGAAATAGGTCGCCTTTACTGAGTACCTGCGTAATGCCCTGTAAAATGTTGCCGTCCTTATCCCTTACAAGACCTTCGCCCTGCAACTTGATACGGGCAACCACCTTTTTGCCTTTTGCGGCAGCGGGCACTTCGCCTACAAACTTGAACCAAGCGCAGCCGAACTTGTCTGCCCATTTTTGCATAAAATGCATTCCTTTGAGCTTAGACTTATCGAGCTGCTCCCACGGTATCGGCTCGTCTGACTTTAGACCGAAGGCTTGCAGGCGACCTACTTTGCGGTAGGCCTTACCCTTAAGCGATAATATATTGACTATATGTCCTGTGGACAAGATAGCTTTTTTTACGAATGCAGGATCTTTTCCCATAATCCACCTCTTAGCGTTAGCAATAACTATACTTTATCATAAAGGCTGTCGCTATATCAACGTCATACCTTGATTTAGTCAAAATAATCCTTAATCGGCAGTTGCAGCTCGCCTATGTATTTATTGTAGAAAGATATAAAATACTTGTCGCACATCGACGCTATAAAGTCGGCGGCAACGCGCTCGGGATATGCCGCGTTTTCCATCTTATATTCCTCAACGCAAGCCTTGTTGGCGTAGATATAAGGATAATATATCTTATTAAGTATATTTTGTCCCTCTTTAGCGTCGTTATATACGAATTCATACGCCTGCTTAAACGCAGTTTGCATATTGCCTGCCTCTTGCTTGCTTATGCCTGTGCTTCCCGTAAGATATATCTTTGAATAGTTTTCTTTCATGGCGGACAATAGCGCGCTATATACTCTGTCCGACATGGCTATGCAGTCCTTGCCGTAGCTGTTGCAAATTACGTCCTCGGTTACGTTGCGTATGATGTCGTGATTGAGCACGCCTATGCCGCTATCGCAGTAATCGCTTTCATTTACCAGCCCCAGACGGTGAGCGTCCTGTCTGTCCTTGCCCAAATAGGCTATTACGTCGCACAGTCTTACAAGGCATCCCTCCACGGTGGCGGGCATGAGCTGCTCCTGCTTCAGCCTTCCGCTATAGGCAAGCTCCAGCTTGTCCTGTAATTGCTCAAAGCTACGCGTTGCGCAGTCGTTGGGGCGGTACACTTGCAATAGCTGCTCGCCGTTATGACACAGCACGCCGTCAATTACGGGCAGCGATATATTGGCGTGGACGATGTTGTCGAGGTATCTTGCTCCCTGTATGTGGTGATAAAACCTATAGCCTTTCTCGGAGGACGCCTTATCAAGCCATTTCTCGCCGTTATGACCGAATGGCGCGTGCCCGAGGTCGTGCGCAAGGGCAATCGCCTCAATCAGCCCTACGTTGAGGTTGAGCGCGTCTCCTATGGTGCGCGCTATGCGCGATACCAATCCCACATGCAATGCGCGCGTAGAAATATCGTTGTTGGAGTGCAGACTGAATACCTGCGTCTTGCCGCCGTAACGGTTGTATTGGGCAAGGTTGATTATGGTCTCGCAGTCGCGAATATAGCCGCGACGGAAAAAGTTGTAATCGTATTCCTGCCTGCGCAAACAGATCTGTTCGGTTGCGGCATAGGGCGAGAGGAACTTTTCTTTATCGGCTTTAATAGACAATACCTTTTGTTTTACTTCTTGTTTATCCATAATGCAATTATAACACATATCGATTAAGTTGACTATAATTTCCCCGATATAGACCGCATCATAGCTCTGTAGCCGCAGATACATAAAGTTGCGGGCACGGCGGCGCGAGATATCGGCTGATTGAGGTAAGAGATATATTTACGACAGATTTATAAGAAGATATTCTTCTGGAAAGCAAGAAAAATGGCGACTTTTGTAAAGTATATGTAAAATAGTTGTCGAATTTTCAACAAATGGCTCACTTTTTACGTTATATTAGTGTAATCGTTTTTCGGACAAGCCTGTCGGAAGTTCGGTTACAACCCGTAAGGGGTGTACCTTGAGATAACCTCACTAAACTACATTAGACAAGAATGTCAATGTACGGAGCTTCTAAACTGTTATCGGTTACTATACAAAAGATAAATTATAACCGAATAACTTAAGAAAAGTCATACAGCGTCCGTTGTATGCAGAATTGTTATAACCTCACTTAGTACATGAGAGAAAGTAGCTTACGCTGCTTAAGCACTAAAGATAAATTCAGATTCTACTGATGATAAAGCGGTATCCGCCGCTACAGCACTTACGAAAAATTATTGATAAACACTTGCGATAAAGCAGGAAAAGTACCCAAGATAACATTGCTCGATATACTTTTTTGATAAAGTAATATTTATATCCATACGTCTAAAGTATTTATTTTTTAGCTATATATAGCCAAAACAATGCATTATTCTCATAAATATGCTAAAATACAAACGATTAAAAAATAAAGTTATCGGGTAATTATGAGACCTGTCTCAACGAAGGGCCGCTGTGGATCGTTTTGAAAGTTTAGTAAACTCGTATCTGCAGGACGTGCTGATAAGAAAGATAGATGCTTTGGACAATCTCATGAAGGGCACCAATATGCACTTCATGCTGGTTGCCCATGGTCGTTTATTGGACAAAGATAAAACTGAAGAAGTCGTCTCCGATACATACTTGCGCATTGTCAAGAATGTAGATAAGTGCGAGGCAGGACGGCGCGGTTATAATTGGATGCTTACAATCCTATTGCGTGTAGTTAAAGATTATAACCGCGAGACGCTAAGGCTGAATGAGGTCGGGATATTCCCAAGCGCTTCCGTCAATACAAATTTTGAGGACAGAACCAATCTTCGCATTGACGTCGAGGACGCGATGAATCGCCATTTGACTCGTCCCGAGACGACGTTGATAAAGATGAGATATTACGAAGGTTATGCAGTAGATGAGTTGGCAGTCAAGTTCGATTTGACAAGAAATCAAATTTATTACATGCTGTCTAAGTCCCTTGTAAAAATAAAACAACATCTTAAAGGATATTGATAGATAATGAATAGTGCTTCTATTGTTAAGAAAGGATTATTTGCGCTGATAGCGATTGTTGTCGCTGTGGTGGCAGTGGTCATATCTATGGCATTTTTTTCGCCTGCCGTAGTTGCTGAGGAAGAAGAGGAAATCAGATATACCGATGCGGTAATGCTTTCGCGCGACTCCGACAGCGTTGTGAGCGAGTATGTTAATTACAGTTCAATGACAATTACCGACGAGGTAAAAATTGCGAAAAAGGTCGCTTGTTATGTTACGGAGCTGGCAAATGCCTGCGGACCTATAGCTGCGTCTAACATGGTAGCATATTATGACATTACTTATACAGATTTAATTCCTAATTTTAATCCTATCTTGTATATGGACAGATATAAGTCTTCCGACTATGCGGAAGCCGATGCTGTTATCAATACTATGTATAGCAATATGAGATGCAATCAGATTCAGAACGGAGTCAGCGAGCCTGATTATCACAGCGGCTTTACCGCATATGTGCAATCTAAAGGCTACAGTATCTCATATCCTCAGCTCGTAAGCAATGGCAGCCTTGATATAGCTGCGCTTAAGGCTCAGCTTAATAGCGGACATCCCGTATCGCTTTTCTGCCTCGGCGGCGCGATTGTACAGATTAACAGTTATAACAGCAATACATTATTATTGACTAATATAAAGTTCACGAGCAATCATATAGCGGCTGTATACGGATATCAAGAGTATACGTTTACTATGAGCGACGGGTCTACAAGGGTGGATAGGTTTGTGATGGTATCCACTGGATGGTTATCGCCGAGCTATGCCTATATTGCTCTTGACGGCAGTACATATATCAAGAGCGCGACTGCTGCGGTAATAGGTTGATAAAGATAATTAATACATTATATACTAATAATACGGAGATATAATGAGGTTAGATAAGTTCCATAAGAGGCTCGATAACGCAGCCGATATGGATAGCGAAAAGTTGAATAGACACATCAACGCGCATCTCGATGCAGTAGACGGGCGCGAGGTTTCCTACGACGTAAGCGTGGATAGGGCGTCTAAGACCGCTGTCGCAAGGAGATTTAGACCTGCATATCTCAGCGCTATAGCTATAATAGTTGTGGTGGTGCTTGCAATCACATTGCCGTTGACTTTGATTGATAGGGGCGGAGATCCTGCGCTTCCTTCTACGCCTACATTGCCGGAGGGACCAAACGATTTTTATTGTGATAGTTCGCAATATCAATTCATAAGACTTAATGCTATAGATTTAGCGGATTATGTAGATAATCTCGGTTGGTCGGCAACTCTGCCAAAATTTGATACGTTAGAGTTCATATCTGAAACGAAAAATGCATATGTGGCAAAAGAGGGCGATGAAGTATATGGTATTTACGAAAAGGGCGGAATTATCTTAGAAGATGATTATAGAATATTAGAATACACTATAGTGCCCAAAAATATTACTATAGATGTGTTGAAATCATATTCGGATTTATGTGTTGAGAAATTAATAGAAAACGACATAGAAATTCATTATAGTGTGTTGGATTATATGAATAACGAATTTGTGTATTTCCAACTTGGAGATTATAATTATTATATGCATATGGAAGGCTCTGCTTATGCAGGCGAATTAATCAGCTATCTTCAACTTTTGTTGAGATAGATATATACTCCCAAATGGTCGGCGTCGCCTTTATGGTGGCGCCGATTACTTTTATATAGGTATTGAGTTAGTTTATAGACATAGTATTAATAAAATTTTCAATATTCTTTTCGTTATAATCGTAAAAACTTTGCTATTTTCAGTAGTTTTTACGGTATAGCAGTAAAAACTTTGCTATTTTCAGTAGTTTTTACGGTATGACAGTAAAAACTTTGCTATTTTCGGTAGTTTTTACGGTATGACGGTAAAAACTTTGCTATTTTCGGTAGTTTTTACGGTATGACAGTAAAAACTATATTATTTTCGGTAGTTTTTACGGTATGACGGTAAAAACTTATAGATTCTTGGGTACTTTTTCGGCTTTACGCATCTTGATATTTAACATAAATGGGAGAATGCAAGAATTGCTTGGTGATAAAAGAGTGAAATAATGATAATATTTTCTGCCTTTTTCACTTATAGGCAGTCGCAGATATGCTAATTATCGTATTATATATACTTAATTGCTCGCTCTTTACAACGGCGATTAACTTTGTTATAATCATAATTGATTAAATTAATTAGGCAGGAGCTTAAATTTATGGATGTTAACATGAGTGAACTTATTGCGATTATCAAGGATGTTATGAATCCTCCCGATATCGAGATAACGGAAGCTACGCGTCTTAACGAGGACCTTAAAGCAGATTCTCTGGATAAGGTCAGCATGCTTATGCAGCTTGAAGAGACTTTCCCTGTAGAGATAGACGACGATAAGGCTCTTCAGTTTAAGACCGTAGGCGACGTGTACGAGTATCTTAAAGCATACAATAATTGATTAATTAAGGGATATCGCGCAACTTTACATGAGAAATTGCGCTTGGTGGTAAGGGATTATGAATAAGATTAACAGGTCGGCAGGGGTACTGATTAACGTATCGTCCCTGCCTTCGGCATACGGTATCGGCGGCTTTGGCAGAGAAGTCAACGAGCTGTGCGATTTTCTGCTCCGCGGCGGCTTTCATTACTGGCAGATTTTGCCGCTCAGCACTATTGGATTGGGCGATTCGCCCTATTCGGGACAATCTGCATTTGCGGGTAATTACCTCTATATAGATCCCGATAAATTGGTCGAGGACGGCTACGTAGACAGGCGCGACGCGGATGAGTGCATATACTACGGCGAGCCTTACGTTACCGACTACGGCTTTGTGCGTAATTCCAAGAGAGTATTGCTCAAGAAAGCGTTCTTGCGCTCAGGCAGCCATGCTCAGGAGATTGACGCCTTCGCAGCAAAGCACAAGGCGTGGATAGAAGATTACGCAATGTACATGACTCTCAAGGATAGCTATGGCGGCTTGCCTTGGTGGCAGTGGGAAGATAGACATAAGTTCCGCGACGAGTCTGCTTTGGCTGAGGTCAAGGGCAGCGAGGAATACGCCTTTTATATATTCGAGCAGTTTATATTCGAAAGGCAGTGGAGCGGCGTGAAGGATTATCTGGACAGCAGAGGAATTAAGATAATCGGCGATATGCCCATGTACGTCAGTCTTGACAGCAGCGACGTATGGGGCGAGCCTAAGCTGTATCAACTGGACGATGCGCTCGCGCCTACTGCCGTGGCGGGCGTGCCGCCCGATTATTTCAGCGAGGACGGTCAGCTGTGGGGCAATCCGCTCTACGATATCCCCTATCACGTAAAGACGGGATATAAGTGGTGGATAAGCCGCCTTGCAAGAGCATACGAGTGGTATGACGTGTTGCGTATAGACCATTTCCGCGCATTCAGCAGATATTGGTCCGTGCCCATCGACGCCGTCTCCGCCAAGACGGGAGAGTGGAAGGAAGGCTTGGGATTGCCATTCCTTAAGGCGGTATTCAAGGCGTTGCCGCACGCGGTATTTATTGCCGAGGACCTCGGCATAATCGACGACGACACACGTCGGCTTTTAGCCGACAGCGGTCTGCCGGGGATGAGAGTAATGCAGTTCGGCTTCGAGGACGGAGACAGCGTACATCTTCCGCACAACTTCGATAGGAACTGTATCGGCTATACCGCCACGCATGACAACACAACTACGTTGGGCTGGTTGCAGGGGCTCAATCCTGATACGCTCGATTACGTATTGCGTTATATCGGTTGCGACGCGTTCGGATGGGGACACGGCGGCTACGGTTGCAAGTCTACCAAGGCGTTTATCAAGAAGCTGCTCGAGAGCTGTTGCATACTTGCGATAGTGCCTTTTCAGGATATGTGCGGCTTTGGCGCAGATTGCAGAATGAATACCCCCGGGGTTGCCGAAAATAACTGGCGTTACCGCGCCACGTATGACAACTTCGGCGGCGTGGATACGGCTTTCTTCAATTCTGTCAACTCTCTTTATGGACGTAACAGAGTTTGAGATTGGAGGCGTTAAGCTGTTCTCCTGCATAGGCGATAACAGCCGCGATAAGGTCATATCCGCAGCTCTCGGCGGCGGCAGAGTGGAGCACTTAGGCAGCGGCGCGCCTTACGCCGTGGATGCGGACGGGCGGAGGATAGATTGTCATATATCTATTACGCATACCGATAAGCTGTGCGTTATTGCCGTAAGCGATACGCCCGTCGGTATAGATGCCGAGAGGCTGGAGCGGCGCGTGCCCGACAGCATCGGCGATATCTACAGGTGGACGGATACGGAGGCGTACGTTAAGTGTATGGGCAGAGGACTGCGACTTGATGACGTACGTCGCGGCGGCTATAAGGTCGACGCTTATCGCAAGCGGCTGTATGGCGAGTATGCTTTGTCTGTTTACAAATCTTAATGCTTGACTAAGTGCGCGCGCCCGTATTATAATTGCAATATGCTTACGGTAGAGTGGAGCGAGGATAAGCTATTGCTTGACGGACTGTCCCGCGCTATATTTGGTACTCCCGCGCATAGTGCTTGCGGCGCTGTGCTTTCTTGCGACGGCGTGTATTGCGGGGTGGCTTTTTACGGCATAGGGGACGAGCTGCATATTAGGTCCGTAGGTATATTGCCTGAGTATAGGGGCAGAGGTTACGGCGACTTTTTTACCCGAACTTTAATCTATAAATTCATGTTTTACAATAAAGATATCGTCGTGGACTATCACGACGATTATTATATTAATTTGGGCTTTGCGTCCGAGGGAGATAATTCTATGCGCGCAGATTGCGCAGATATCGTCTTCCCGTCAGGTTGCGGGCATAAGGGAGGGTGCAGATGACAGATATAGAGATTGCGCGCAGCGTTAAGTTGCAGCCCATTACTCGCGTTGCGGCGAGGCTTAACTTGACGGAGGACGATATCGAGTGCTACGGCAAGTATAAGGCTAAGATAAACGTTACTCCCGCGCCCAAGACGGACAAGCTCATACTCGTTACGGCTATCAATCCCACATCGCTCGGCGAGGGCAAGACCACTACGTCGATAGGGCTTGCCGACGGTATGGCTAAGCTGGGCAAGAGCGTATGCCTTGCATTGAGAGAGCCGTCCCTCGGACCTGTATTCGGCATTAAGGGCGGAGCTACAGGCGGCGGCAGAGCTCAGGTCGCGCCTATGGAAGATATCAATCTTCACTTTACGGGCGATTTGCACGCAATCACATGCGCCAATAATCTCATAGCAGCCATGCTCGACAATCATATCTATCAGGGCAATGCGCTGCGCATCGATCCTGTCAAGACGGTGTGGAAGAGGTGCCTTGATATGAACGACCGCGCGCTTCGCAGCGTGGTGATAGGCTTGGGCGGTCCTACTGGCGGAGTGCCCAGACAGGACGGCTTTAATATCACCGCCGCGTCTGAGATAATGGCGGTGCTGTGTCTTGCAGCCGATATGGACGACTTGAAAAAGCGTATCGGCGATATTACCGTAGCTTACGACTACGACGGCAATGCGGTTACCTGCGCTATGTTGGGCATATCCGACGCGGTTGCTATCGTGCTTAAAGATGCTATCAAGCCCAATCTCGTGCAGACGCTCGAGGGTACGCCCGCAATTATTCACGGCGGACCTTTTGCCAATATAGCACACGGCTGCAACAGCATTATCGCAACGCGTACTGCGATGTCGCTTGCCGATTACGTAGTTACCGAAGCGGGCTTCGGCGCAGACCTCGGCGCAGAGAAGTTTATCGATATCAAGTGCCGCGCTGCGGGTATAAGCCCCAAGGCGATAGTCTTGGTGGCAACTGTGCGCGCGCTCAAGTTTAACGGCGGCGCGGATAAGAGCACTCTCGATACCGAGGACTTGCGTGCCTTAGAGGACGGGATATGTAATCTTACGGGACATATCCGCAATCTAAGGGAAGTATTCGGCGCGAACGTAGTCGTGGCAATCAATAAGTTTATTACGGATACGGATGCGGAGATCGAGTATATCAAGAACGTCTGCGTCAAAGAGGGCGCCGACTTTGCAGTCTGCGAGTGCTGGGCAAAGGGCGGCGACGGCAGCATAGAGCTTGCACGCAGCGTCATAGATGCTGTCGACAAGGGCGGCAAAGTGCGCTTTGCGTACTCTGACGATATGTCAATCAAGGAAAAGATAGAGGCGGTAGCCGTGAAAGTTTACGGCGCAAAGGGAGTGGAATATACTCCCAAGGCAAAGAGCGCGATAGCTGCTATAGAGCGGTCGGGGAAAGGCAAACTCCCCGTATGTATAGCCAAGACGCAATACTCCTTCTCCGACGACCAGAGTAAGCTGGGCAGGCCCATAGGCTTTACTATCACGGTGTCGGACGTTGAGTTGCGCTCGGGCGCGGGATTTTCAGTCGCGGTATGCGGCAGCATGATGCTCATGCCAGGGCTTGGAAAGAGACCTGCCGCGCTCGGTATGACGATAGATAGCGACAGCGGCGAGATTAAAGGATTGTTTTAGGAGAGCATATGGAAGTAAGCGGTAATTTTATTGAGGATATAATCGACGACGAGCTTGCGCGCGGCGTTACCAAAGAGGTGGTTACGCGTTTTCCGCCCGAGCCCAACGGATACCTGCATATAGGTCATGCCAAGGCGATATGTATCGACTTCGGCACGGCGGCTAAGTACGGCGGCAGATGTAATCTGCGCTATGACGATACCAATCCCAGCAAGGAAGACGTCGAGTACGTCAATTCCATTAAGAGCGATATTGCTTGGTTGGGATTTAAGTGGGACGCAGAGCTTTACGCTTCCGACTATTTCGAGCGCATGTACGATTGCGCCGTCTTGCTTATTAAGAAAGGTCTTGCCTACGTCTGCGACTATTCTGCCGAGCAGATAAGACAGAGCAGGGGTACTTTGACTTCCCCGGGAACGGACAGTCCGTACAGAAACAGGAGCGTTGAGGAGAATTTGGAACTGTTCAGGCAGATGCGCGAGGGCAAGTATGCCGACGGAGAAAAGACTCTGCGCGCCAAGATAGATATGAGCAGTCCCAATATCAATATGAGGGACCCCGTAATATACCGCATACTGCGCGCCACGCATCACCGTACGGGCGATAAGTGGTGCATATATCCTATGTATGACTTCGCGCATCCGCTCGAGGACGCTTTCGAGGGTATAACTTATTCGCTTTGTACGCTCGAGTTCGAGGACCACAGACCTCTATACGATTGGGTTAAGGTCAACTGCGGCTTCGTCCCCGGGCCGAGGCAGATAGAGTTCGCCCGTCTCAATATCAAGCGTACTATCATGTCCAAGCGTTACCTTAAGAAACTGGTTGACGAGGGCAAAGTCGACGGCTGGTCGGACCCCCGTATGCCTACGCTCAGCGGCATGAGGGAGAGGGGCTATCCGCCCGAAGCTATCCGCGCTTTTTGCGCCGCGGCAGGCGTTGCCAAGTCCAACGGCGAGACGGAAGTTGCTATGCTCGAGCATTTTGTAAGAGATAATCTCAATAAGAGCGCGGACAGAGTAATGGTCGTCAAGGACCCCGTAAAACTCAATATAGTCAACGCCGATAAGGATGAGGAGTGCCTTGTCGAGAACAATCCCAACGCAGAGGAAGTAACCTACCGCTCCATAACGTTCGGCAAGCAGCTGTATATCGACCGCTCCGACTTTGCCGCAATTCCTCCGCCCAAGTACAAGAGACTTGTCCCCGGGGGCACGGTAAGACTTAAGGGCGCGTATATCGTCAAGTATCTGTCTCATGAGTGCGACGCAAACGGCAACGTTACTCAGATCAACTGCGAGTATATCCCCGACAGCAAGAGCGGCGGAGTCAACGCGGGCATGAAGGTCAAGGGCGTAATACAATGGGTAAACGCGAGCGATTGCATAGACGTAACCCTCAACGAGTACGATTATCTTTTGTTGGACGGCGACGGCGATTTCAACGACAGGCTCACCCCCGACAGCAAGAAGGTCTATGCGGCTAAGGCAGAGGCGTCCCTTGCTCACGCTAAGCCTTATGACAGATTCCAGTTTATTCGCATGGGATACTACAGCGCCGTAGGCTCTTACGGCGATAACCGCTACGAGTTCAATATGGTTACGGGACTGAAGGACAGCTATGGCAAATAAAATATTCAATACTAAAGCGTATAGGGAGAGCTATTATCCCTCTATCGTTGAGTACAATGTCGAGTGCCGCATGGCGATAAGGCTTATGCCTTTTACCGACAGCGACGGAGTAACCGACTTCAAGTGCGCCATTGCGCGCGATTCGGACGGCGCGCCCGCTTATATCAAAGAGTATTTTGCACTCATGTGGGGCAGCACGGAGGTTACTCAGTATTGCGCGCTTAAAGACGACGCCTTTAGCAGTATTGTTCTTACAGGCGAAGTGAAAGAAGCTGTCGAGGGCGGACATCTCATACGCTACTCGGTCAAAAAGGGCATATTCAGACGTTGGTATTATAACGTGCTTGTGGAGATGGACGGCGTGAAGTACTACCTGTTTATCAAGACGAGCGCAGGCAGTAAGTTTAAGGATATTATGACGCGCTTTTGCGCTTAATGCTATGGCGATAGATAGAGTCAAGAGATATTTTCAATCTGTAGGCATGGGCGATTGCGTAATGCAATTCGACGTGTCCAGCGCGACCGTTGCCGAGGCCGCGGCAGCTATCGGCTGTCAGCCTTGCCGCATAGCCAAGACCTTATCATTTTGGGTGGGAGACGATGTCGTGCTGATAGTTGCGGCAGGCGACGTCAAGATAGACAATGCAAAATTTAAGGCGCGCTTTGCCGTCAAGGCAAAGATGCTTGCTTACGATGAGGCGGAGCCGCGCATAGGTCATGCTGTGGGCGGCGTATGTCCTTTTGCCGTCAACGACGGCGTCAAGGTATATCTCGACGTTTCGCTTAAGCGCTTCGATACCGTATACCCTGCGTGCGGCAGTTCTTCAAGCGCAATAGAGCTTACCTTGCCGCAGCTCGAGGAGCATTCTTTTTCGCTCGGCTGGGTGGATGTGTGTAAACAAATTTGATTCGTTGTAGTTATTTAAGCGGATTGAGGATATAATTATTGTGATATTACGTCTTCTATATTAGTAAGAGGACGATTGAGGGAGGATTATATGCAAGATTATCTTATTTTTACGGACGCGTCGGCGGATTTGGATGTCGAGTTTGCCAAGGCGCACGATATCGGCTTTATCCCTATGCAGTACGAAATAGGCGATGAAGTACGCGTCTTTAACGGCGACGAGCCAGACGATGTCGTTAAGGTATTTTACGACGGTCTGCGCAGCGGCAAGGGCGCTAAGACTACGCAAATAACTCCGTTTATTTACGAGGAGCTTTTCTCGCCCTATCTTGAGCAAGGACACACGGTAATATATCTCAGCCTGTCCAGCGGACTGTCATCTACCTACGAGTCGTCTCGCACCGCAGCCGACAATCTTAACAGTAAGTACAGCGGTGTAAAGCTGTTGCCCATAGATTCGCTCGGTGCAACGGGTATGATGGGTATCATGGCGGAAAGGCTTGCTTTCAATCGCGAGGCAGGCATGAGTGCGGAAGATAACGTGGCCGACATAATCAAATTCAGAGCTAAGCTGCACGGAGAGTGCTTTGTGGATGACCTCATGCACCTTAAGCGCGGAGGAAGGATAGGCGCGGCGACCGCGGTTATCGGCACTTTGCTCAACATAAAGCCCCTCATATGTCTGACCGGAGAGGGTAAACTCGTCAATTTCGATAAGGTGGGCAGCGAGCGTCTTGCCGTCAAGAGCATGAGGCAGACTTATGAAGAGACCGCCGATATAGACAGCAATGCAGCAGTATATATTTGCGACGCGGATAATGCTAAGATGGCAGACTTGCTCGAGAGCGCGATATTGAAAGTCAATGAAAACGCCGTCATAAGGCGCAAGGCGCTGTCTCCTATTATAGGCACGCACTTAGGACCTGAAAGCGTTGCGATTTTTTATCTGAGGAAGTGAGCACCTTAATCGGCTGTCAAAAGTAAATTGCGGCACAAGATATTGATGCGGCATAAAATATCGATATAGAGAAAACGGGACTTTGCCAAGTTGCAAGTCCCGTTTTTTTATCTTTAACATAGCGCATTGAGCGCGGTTAAATAATAGTTATCGATTATTCAAAGGTTACTTTATCTTCCTTCTTGGGTACGGGGCAGGGGTATTTGCCCGTAAAGCAGCCCGTGCAGAATCCAACCGTGCTGTCGGGTACGATATCGGGCAGAGATTCCACGTCCAAGAAGCCCAGCGTATCCGCGTCTATCTTGCGGCACAGCTCTTCGTCGGTATACTTGGTGCACGCTAAGTATTTGCTGTCGGGCACGTCTGTTCCGAAATAGCACGCGTATAAGAATTTGGGCGAAGCAACTCTTACGTGTACCTCTTTCGCGCCGTTATTTTTAAGCATCTTTACGATGTTGGCAATGGTAGTTCCGCGCACGATGCTGTCGTCTACCATTACGACGCGCTTGCCGTCTATGCTGTGGCGCAAGGCGTTGAGCTTGAGCGCAACGCTGCGCTCTCTCTGAGCCTGCGAGGGCAATATAAAGGTGCGTCCGATATATCTGTTTTTGATAAGTCCTGTGCCGTAAGGTATGCCGCTTTCTTTAGAGTAGCCTATCGCGCTGCTCAAGCCGCTGTCGGGTACGCCTATGACGATATCTGCGTCCACGGGGTGCTGCTTTGCAAGCAGTCTGCCCGCGAGTATGCGGGACTCGTTGACGGACTGTCCGTCAATCACGCTGTCGGGGCGCGCGGTGTAGATGTGCTCGAATATGCACGTCGCGCTCTCCTTCTTGCAATACTGTCTGTTGCTCTTGAGCTGTCCGTGATGTATTGTTACGATTTCCCCAGGGAGTACGTCTCTTTCGAACTTCGCGCCTACCGTATCCAAGCCGCAAGTTTCGGACGAGAATACGTAGTCATTGCCCACTCTGCCTATGCACAGGGGGCGCACGCCGAAGGGATCGCGCACGGCGATAAGTTTACTGGGGCTCATTATCACAAGAGAGAAGGAGCCTTGCAGTCTGGGGATTATGCTTGCTACCGCGTCCTCTACGGTAGGGCAGGTAAGCCTTGCTCGTGCTATGAGGTAGGCGATTATCTCCGAGTCGCCCGTGGAGTGGAATAGCGCGCCTTCGTTTTCAAGTTCCTTGCGCAGAGCGACGGCGTTGAAAATGTTGCCGTTATGCGCTATAGCAAGCGTGCCTTTTACATATTTTACGAAAAGCGGCTGAGCATTTTCGATATTATTATTGACTGCGTCGCAATAGCGCACGTGCCCTATGGCGATATTGCCGGGCATCTCTTCAAGCATCTTGTCGTTAAAGAAATCTCCGACAAGCCCCATGCCCTTTTTGCAAGAGGTAACTCTGTCCTTATTGACCGCGATACCGCATGCTTCCTGACCTCTGTGCTGCAACGCAAACAGTCCGTAATAGACGCTGCGAGCGATGTCGCTCTTTTCCGTTTCCGAATAATAACCGAAAACTCCGCATTCTTCGTGTATATTTTCCATATTCCGCCTCCCGAAAAACATTGAAATTATAGCACAGAGGTCGTATTATGTCAAAGATATGGGATAAAGCCGCGAGGTAAATTTTACCAATTCACGACAATGCTTTTTAACGGCGGCTATAGCGACTTAGTCGCGTATTTACTTTACTTGCCGATATCGCGCGTGATATAATTGTCTCGCTTGAATAACTAATTTAAGTCAAAGGAGTTAAGCATGAATAAGAAATCCATTAAAGACGTAGACGTCAAGGGCAAGAGATGCCTTGTAAGGTGTGATTTTAACGTTCCCATGAAGGGCGGCGTTATCACGGACGAGAACCGTATCAACGGCGCTCTTCCTACCGTAAGATATCTTATGGAACACGGCGCTAAGGTTATCCTGTGCTCGCATTTGGGCAAGCCTCACAGCATCTTCAGCAGCGAGGTTAAACTTAATAAGAAAGAGAAGAAGGCTATCGAGGCTCTTCCAGAGGCAGAGAGAGCGGCTGCTACTGCCAAGGCAGTAACCAAGGCGCTTGCGGAAGATCCCGTCAAGTTTACGCTTAAGCCCGTTGCCGTAAGACTCAACGAGTTGCTCGGCGGCAAGGTTGCATTTGCTTCCGACGTAGTGGGCGAGGACGCCTGCGCTAAAGTCGAGGCTTGTAAAGAGGGCGAGTGCGTCTTGCTCGAAAATACCCGTTTCCACTCCGAGGAAGAGGGCAGGGGCGAAGATTTCTGCCGCAAGCTCGCTTCTTTCTGCGACATATATGTCAACGACGCTTTCGGTACGGCTCACCGCTCGCACGCTTCTACGGCGGCTATTGTAGAGTACGGCTTTGTCAAGACGGCTGTATGCGGCTTCCTTATCGAGAAGGAGCTCAGCGTCATGGCAGACGCGCTCGAGCACCCCGTCAGACCTTTCGTTGCCGTGCTCGGCGGCGCTAAGGTTGCAGATAAGCTCAACGTTATATCCAACTTGCTCGAAAAGTGCGACAGCCTTATTATCGGCGGCGGCATGGCGTATACCTTTATGGCAGCACGCGGCGCGGAGGTAGGCACTTCGCTCGTAGACGACAGCAAGATAGATTATTGCAAGGATATGCTTGCTAAGGCGGATAAGCTGGGCAAGAAGATATATCTGCCCGTAGATACCGCTATAGCCGCGTCTTTCCCCGATCCTATCGACGCAAAGATAAGCGTCGAGTATGTCGATTCCGATAAGATACCCGCAGATAAGATGGGACTGGATATCGGTCCTAAGACGGCTAAGCTCTTCGCCGACGTTATCAAGTCCGCTAAGACCGTTATCTGGAACGGACCTATGGGCGTATTTGAGAACCCTACATTGGCAGAGGGCACAATAGCAGTGGCTAAGGCTATGTCCGAGGCGACGGGCGCAACCACCATCATAGGCGGCGGCGACTCTGCGGCGGCTGTCAAGCAGCTCGGCTTTGCGGATAAGATGACGCACATCTCCACAGGCGGCGGCGCATCGCTTGAGCTCTTCGAGGGCAAAGTGCTCCCCGGTATCGCTTGTCTCAACGATAAGTAATCAAGTAATTTTACCCAAGGGGCGATAGCTTTCGTCCCTTAGGCGCGCCTTAGATGCGCAATATAATAATTTAAGAGAGGATATTAATAATGAGAAGACCTATAATCGCAGGCAACTGGAAGATGAATAACACCAAGGCTCAGACTTATGCGCTGCTTAACGACCTCGTACCGCTTGTAAAAGACGCTGAGGCAGAGGTAGTCGTATGCGTGCCCTATACGTCCATTTGGGCGGCTGGCGAAGTCATTAAAGGCACCAATATCAAGCTCGGCGCAGAGAACGTGCATTGGGCTGAGAAAGGCGCATTCACAGGTGAAATCAGCGCAGACATGCTTGTAGAGTTGGGCGTTGAGTACGTAATTATCGGACACAGCGAGCGCAGACAGTACTTCGGCGAGACCGACCAGACCGTAAACGCCCGTATGAAGGCTGCCCTTGCCAAGGGACTTAAGCCTATCGTATGCGTGGGCGAGACGCTCGAAGAGAGAGAGGGCGGCAAGGTAGAGGAAGTGCTCGTAAGACAGACGACGGAGGCTTTTAAGGATATTGATAAGGATCAGCTCGACAATATCGTCATCGCCTACGAGCCCGTATGGGCTATCGGTACCGGCAAGACCGCTACCGCGCAGGACGCCAACGATACTATCGCAATCATCCGCAATACTATGGCTAAGCTGTATTGCCCCAAGTGCGCAGAGGAGAGAGTACGTATCCAGTACGGCGGCTCCATGAACCCCAAGAACGCAAGCGAGCTTATGGCTATGCCTCAGATAGACGGCGGTCTTATCGGCGGCGCGTCGCTTAAGGCAGTCGACTTCTCGCAGGTAGTTAAGTACTGATA
>CAMWNK010000029.1 GCA_947175555.1 uncultured Clostridia bacterium
TATTTTGGAATTTTTGTTTTGTCAATATATTATAAGCTTTATACACGAATGGCTAAAAATACTTTGAATCATACTCACTGGACTTATTTGATTGCGTACATAATCTGTCACCACAAAATGTAAACTGAGCGACATTGCCTCTGCTGACGGCAATAAAGGTAAATGCAGTAAGGCTATATGCGCCTGCATCTACAAAGCTTAATCCTCCTATAGACTCTCCGTTGCGCGTAACTGCAACTTCTACTGACTCGTTAAACTTAAAGGTTACTCTATCCGTAGTTACCTGCCCATCGACTACATCTGAGATATAGTTGACAGACCTATCTATATTGAAAGATACTATCACACTATTGCCGCATATATCCGTAAGACGCACATAATATGCGCCCTCCTCCTCGTACTTGCAATCGGGAGCGATATTATCAGATATATCATTGTTATTCCTATCCATAAGACAAGCTTGTACAGCGTCTAAGCTATCCCATGAAAGCACTACTTTACCTGAAGTGCTGCCGCAGTTGCTAACGCCGCTAAGCTTATTATCAGGCACCACACTATCTATCACAATAGTAACTTGCGCTACATTACCGTAGTAATCGACTATGCTTATATAATAACTGCCGTCGTACGATATAGGGCTGCTATTGACTACAGGGATACCGTTGGAAGAGATATACTCGAACTCGTTAAATAACTCTCCCACTGTAAGCGTAATGGCTTAGAAGAATAATACACACCGTCTATTAAATTGTAGTTTCCTTCCACCTTGTAACTGATGCGCGTATCAAGCAGCACAGTAAAGCTCATGGTATTACCGGCATAATCCTTGATTGTGAAGTTGTATGTGCCATCCAACGTAATCAGCGAACCCTTCTTATACGTAGACGACAGTACTCCTGCCGCTCCGCTGGTCATGCGCACATCTACTTCTTCCCATGTCAGATAAAATGGCTTATTGGTGCTTCCGTCAGGCTCTACAGCTTTGCCGTCTTCGTTGAAGATAAAGAACTGTGCCAATATATTATCTATCCTGAAGGTATACTCCACAAAAAGAGTATCGTCCTCTACATTGTATAGAAATAGCTTAAAGTCATCATGACGAGCCTCGCCCGCTTCAAACGTCGCTGTCCATATAGATGAAGTTGCAGAGTACTCAAGCAAGTATTGCGTCCTGTCAAGCTCTATCCAGTCGCTCCCGTCGTAAGTATAAGCTATCAGCTCATTGCCTGCGCTATAGCGAATGCTGACGTATTTATTAGTAACGCCTCCGTCATTGACGCCTCCAAGACTGCCCGTAGGCAAGCCCTTAAGATAGAATATCGGTCCGAACTCCACCGTGCGCCCAAAGAGATCTTTCACTTTCGCTACGAACTTGCCGTCTACATCAAAGATATAGCTAAGCGTCATGGCGTTGATGGGCGTATCCTTACTGTCTTTATCCAGCTTTACAGGAGTGCCATCGGATAACATGCGGTATATCTCAATATTTGTGATAGCATTATAGCTTTCCGATACATTGAACCTTATCGTAACATTCTTAACCGACGTCAGCGACGTATAATTCCAATAGGACTCGGCGTCCGCGATGTAGAAAGTAAATATCGATACATTTCCGCTGCGGTCATACAGCTTAGCGGTCCATATGCCGCTACCCGTCTCTGCCGCGGATATAAACGGCAGCTCGTCGCCCTGTATAAAGGTCTGAGCATATCCCTTATTGCTCTCCAACCTCAATAAAGAAGTCGTCTATATTGTCCGCTATTGCGGCAAGGTCGAGGCTAACGTAATACATAGTCGTCTTGTGTCCGTCTATATACTCGCCGTCGAATCCCACCGTGCTCTCGTCTCCGTCGCCGTATGTCGCAACCGCGCTCAGGACAGGCGCCTCGGTATCGATATACACGATGTATTGCTGCGCGTTGCCGCAATAGTCGTATTCGGTAACGAGATAATAGCCCTGCTCGAGCACCCTGCCGTATGCGGCGTCCTTTATGCTTTGACCGTAAGCAAAGTCATATTCCGTACCGCTCGCCGCCGCATAGTCGTTGCCTATGAGAGTGTAGCGCACACCGCCCATAAACTTCCCGTAGCTGAGCGTAACTGGCTGATAGACGTAATCTGACCAGTAAAGTAAAGATACTAACACTATATATTGTTATTTAGCAGCGGTATATTAATTTTATAATCATATCCTGCATATTTACCCTCGCTATTTTTGCTTTGAATGCGTTGCAAATATCCTAACTTTTCAAGCTTTTGCAAGCATATTCTAATGGCATCTTTACCTTCTCTTTTTTCACATGTATTAGATATGACTAGCTCTGCAAGTCCCAGGATTGAAAAATCCCAGCCATTAGGCAGCGACAGCAGTGTGCACAGCACGCCGCGACTGCGATAATCGAGTCTTCTGTCGGTAAAAACTTCGTTAGGTATGACCGAATATCGGTCTTGAATGATGTTGATAAGTTTGCTCATAAAAAATAAGCCTCCACAAAAAAAATTTTTGTAATACAGGCATAAAAAAAACGGAAGTTAATACAAACTTCCGTTAAAATAGCAATATGAAAAATCCTAATCCCAACTGCTTATAAAAAAATGGTAGCGGTGATGGGATTCGAACCTATGACCTTCCGGGTATGAACCGGACGCTCTAACCAACTAAGCTACACCGCCACATATAAATAAAAAATGGTTGCGGAGGAAGGATTCGAACCTCCGACCTTCGGGTTATGAGCCCGACGAGCTGCCACTGCTCCACTCCGCGACACCGATGCTATATAATAATATTAAAAATAATAGACTTTGTCAATAGAATTACCGCAATAATTACAATTTATTTTGCAAGCGCCAATGAAACAGTTGACATATTATAATAAAAATTATATATTGTTATAGCTAAGCGGCTCCATGGTCAAGCGGTTAAGACACCACCCTTTCACGGTGGTAACAGGGGTTCGATTCCCCTTGGAGTCACCACAAAAAGCCTAAATCGAACGTTATATTTGATTTAGGCTTTTTAGTTAGAGTTTTTTATTAGTTGGGAGAATTAGATTTTAAGCGATATTGAGCAAATTATGAAAGATAAATTCTTAACTGTTTATGCCGTATTAGATAACAAGTGAAACCAAGCTAAAGGAATTACAAAGAATTCTTATAAAAAATAATTTGAACTATTCTCTTGCGGAAATGATACCGTATCATATCTCGTTGGGGAGTTTCTCGTTAAATAAGAAAACCGAGCTTGAACAGTTGATCATAAAAAAATGCAGCGAGACAACAATGTTCGAAATTGAATTATTAAAAATAAAAGATTTCAATCATAAAGTTATGTTTATTAAGCCGCAAATCAATGACGAACTCTTAAATTTACATAAAACATTCAATGGCAATTATGCAGATAACTATAAATGGGTACCGCATATTACCGTGTTTTGCGGAAATAGGCTACAAGTTATAAGGGCAAAAAAATATATTAAAACCGAATTCACTCCCTTTACAGCTACTATTGCGGCAATTGAAATGGGGGAATTTTTCCCTGCAAAAACAATAATTAACTGCCCTTTACAGGCAGATTAACTTGAGAATTCCAATCAACTTGCACAGTGATAAAAGCAATAATATGTTGCCCAAATGAAAACTCAATCACTGATTATCTAATTAAAATTATACCCCCAAGTAACGGGACAATCGCTCTCATTCCAATAAGTATTCCAACCGTTCGGCTTGCTTGCAACTTCGCAATAGATGGATAGATTACTGCAATTAAAGAATGCTCTAAACTCGACATTGCCGATGCAAGCAGGAATCTTGATGCTTACAAGGTCTTTGCAGTTTTGAAAGGCAGAGCTTACTATACGCGTTACGCTGCAAACGGCGTCTTTGTAAGTGATAGTAGAAGGAATAGTAATTGAGCCGCCGAGCGTTTCGGGTTGGACTGCGACAGCCGCCTCGCCATCCTTTATGGCAAATCTCAGACCGTTATCCGCGATATAATAAATATTGCCGTCAGTTGCCACATCGTTGCTATTGCAGTCCCAAACTACGGGATAATCGTTGTTCCAAAATTCATGCCAACCGATCGGCTCGCTTGCGGCTTCGCAATAAACCGTAACTGCCCTGCACCCCACAAAAGCGAATTGACCTAAACTCTCTACTGCGATAGGAATAGTTACCGAAGTCAAGCTATTGCAAAAAGCAAAAGCCATCGCTCCCACATCGGTAACCGAGTCGGGAATAGTAACGCTTGTCAAACTGCGACAGCCGTCAAACGCCTGCATTTCTATGATTTTCAAGCCGCTGACAAGCTCTACGTTCTTCAGATTTACGCAAGCCTTGAACGCGCTCTCGTCGATTGTCGTAACGCTGCGAGGAATGCTAACAGCCGTCAGCCCTATGCATCCCTCAAAAGCCGAGACGCCTATCCTTGTTACGTCGTCGGGAATAGTGCTGTTGCTGCATCCCATTATCAACGTATTGCTTGCCCTTTCTATCAAGCAATTTCCCTCGCTCTTATAGACGGCATTGTCAGCATCAACGGTAATTGACGTCAAGTCTATGCAATTATAAAAAGCATAATTATCAAAGAAAGTAATATCCTTGGGCAAGGTAAGCTGAGTAACAAGCACGTTGTTAAGATACAGCTTCTTGGCATATTGCAAGGGATTGGAATGGCTGCCTCTGAAATTAATCTTGCACCAACTATCAATATCGGTAATATCCACTCTGCTCAAGCCGTTACAGCCTTCAAACGCGAGAGCTCCGATACTTGTAATACTTGCGGGAATAGATACGCTGACAAGCTCGCTGCGATCTTCAAAGGCCTTACCCTCTATTGCCGTAACGGGCTTACCCATGTAAGATGCGGGGATAACCAAAGAAGTATCGTTATAGCTTTCCTCCACGCCCATTACCTTATAGGAATTATTATCCGAATTTAATTGAAATACAAATCCTGCCGAAGTGTAATAGTTGCACACTGTGCACTGATTGTCCGAGTTGTAACTATGCTTAGCCTTATCTGCTACGACGTCGTGTCCGCAGGTTGCCGCGTGCCAGTGATACCGATTATCGGATGACCACACGTTGGCAAAAGCATGAGAATGGTCCTGCGGTATATCTTCGCCGCTACCGATATTATTATCGGGACCGTCGCTTGGCAACGTATTGTTACCGCCCGAGGATCCGCCGTCATTTCCTTTACAGCCTACCGCCAACAAAAGAGCGCATATTACCGCCACTACGGTCAATAATACAAGCAATTTCTTATTCACAGTCTACTCCTACAACAATTAACAAATTTAATTAGCTTATATCTGCTAAAAGCAGTCGGGGAAAACGGAATTAATTATCCGAAAATATATAAATCCGTCTCCTAATCATAATTATAATCATAGTTATCTAATTGTGCAAGTTTTTTTATACAGAACGCGTAATGTATAGATTAAGCGCGCATATCGAGCCAAATAATGCGTAATATATAAATATAAATTATGTAATTTTACAAAAAAAAATTATTTACATCTGCGATACGAGCTACATTACATATCGAAAAACTTACCCCATCGACATATTGAAGTGCTAATAATCATCATAAAAATACCGACGGCGCAGCTACGACCGTCGGCATAATGCAAATAGATTACTTATAGATTATTCTTGCTTATTAGGCGCCTCTTGAACGTCTTGCGGCTTCATATCCTTGAGCAAGTCTCTTATCTGCATGAGCAACTCCTCGCTCGTCTCCTTAGCGGGCGCAGCGATAGCAGGCTGCTCTGCCGCCTTAACCGCCTCTGCCGCTTGCTCCTCGGTGATTTCTCCCGACTTGAGTTTAGCCTCAATAAGCTGCTTCTCCTTCTCGACAATCTTATCCTTGACGCTCTTGATACGCTTGATAATTCTTATAGTCAAGAATATGCAAAGCGCTATTATCATAAAGTTGATAATTGCTTGCAAGAAGTTGCCGTAATTCCAAAGTACGGCCTCGGGATTGATAGTGCCGTCGGCAAGATACTTGGGCACCTTATTGAGCACAACTGTAAGTCCCTGCACACCGTCGCCTGTAGCAAGGGTAAGCAAGGGCATAATGATATCGTTGACCAGCGAGTTGACAATCGCGCTGAAAGCTCCGCCGATGACCACGCCTATAGCAAGGTCCATAACATTGCCGCGGGTTATAAACGCCTTAAAATCCGCAAAGAACGTACTCTTCTTCTTTTTCATAACAACTCCGAAAGTAATTAATATTAGGTAAATTATAATTTACACTCTTATTCGTTGTCAAGCCTAATGCAGTCTAAGCGCAGTAGCCTGCAATGTAAAAATCGAGGCAAACGTCATTGAGCCGCCTTGAGCTATACGAAATGCAACAGTCCCTTATACTTAAAGCCCTTGAGCTCGTCATAACACTTTTTTGCATCGAAAGCGTTATCGAATATGGCGTACGCCGCGCTTCCGCTGCCCGTCATTGCGACGCAATCGGAATAGTTCTTGAGCGTATAAAGACTGTTGACTATAGCAGGACACAACTTGATTGCAGGAACGGTAAGGCAGTTGAATATAGCTCCCTTCACGTCTGCCGCTTTCAGTTTCTCTATCGCCTCGTCCGCGCCGTTGTGAGGCGGTACTTGCAGATTGTCGTATTCGGAGTATATTGCGCCTGTAGACGCCCCCTCGCACAGTTGAACGACAACCAAGCTCTTATCCAAAAGATAATCAAGTCCATCAATCTTAGTAAGTTGCTCGCCTCTGCCTTGCGCCCTCATAAATCCGCCGCGCATCATATATACTACGTCGCTTCCGCAAAGCTGAGCCATAGCGTCAAGCTCGTCTTGCGATATATCAAACAATTTCTTAGCGGCGAGGAAAACTGCGGCGCTGTCCGCGGACGAGCCGCCCATGCCCGCGCTGTACGGTATACGCTTGACTATATTGACGTCCAATCCCGCGCCCGTCTTGCCTGCAACGAGCTTTGCGGCGCGGTATGCGGTATTTTCTTCCTTGCAGGTTGCGCCGTCCATAATAACGGTAACGTCATTATCCTCTCTCACGCCCACCGTTACTATATCCGCGCAATTGACCGATGCCATGACGGTATCTATACTGTGATAGCCGCCCTCTAAGCGTCCCGTAATGTCAAGATACAAGTTGATTTTGGCATATGCCTGCACGGTTACTTTTTTCATAAAAACTCGCTCTACAATGTAAGTATATAATTACAGCGCTCTTAATGCTATCTCAGATAAGCGAAATATTATACAGCTTAACTTCAAACGGCTTAAGAGGAATGTCCAATATCTTGCCATTATCGACAATAACCTTATCTTCTTCCGACTGAGGATAAAACCGACTTATCTCATACGCCCCGCTATTGAAAGACAACGCCTTGTGGTCAAAGGCGCATACCGCATCGCTGTCTCCGCTGTTGCGCACCGCAAGTATACCTCTGCCGTCGTTGAAGGCGTAATACCCGTACACTCCGCCCGACTCGGGAGCGTCGCCGAAGAATACGCTGTGCTTTATGATATCGAAGTTATCTTCAGTCCACTTAAGCACTTCGCTCGCCGCCTTATAACGCTCGCTATCAAACATATGCGGCGTAAAATACAGCTCCACGAATCCCGTGCCTCTCATCATGCACATATACATATACGTCTTGAACTCGTCAATGGTGTACTCCACCGTAGGATGCGCCGCCCCCGGCATCTGAGTGCTGCTCGTCATAGGCGGATTGCAGTTGCGATAAGCGTAGCACGGCTCGTGATTGTACAGATTGGATACGGGGAATTGCAGCTGTCTTACCTCAAAGAAATCTCTGTACCTGCCATCCCTGTAGTTGAGACACTGCGACAGGTTGTCTCCCTTACCGGCATAGCCCATATCGCTGCAATTATTGAGCCATACCGCATCGCACCACTTGAGGAACCAAGGACTGCAATGAGCGTAAGAGGTAACGTTGAGGAACACGTTGGGACAGACCTCGCGTATACGCTTAAAGCCCTTAGTCCACTCCTCCCAAAGGAAGGTATAGAAATACAAGCCGTCGCCCTTGCCCTTGGGATGTCCGTGCTTGGACGACTTGCAAGGAGTATATGCAAAGCCGTCTATCTTGAAATAGCTTACGTTGTAATCGATGCAAAAGCGAGCCATTCTCTCGCATAGCGCCTTGATATACTCGGGATTGCCCGTACAGATATCACGCGACTGACGGCAATTATAATAACCTATCTTATTGAGTAAAGCGGCATACTTTACCGTCTGACTCGTATAGCCGCCGCGAGGACCGAACCATACTCCGAAGGTAGAGCCGAGCTCCTTGGTAAGCCTGCCCGTCTCTTCGAAGCCATTGGAGAATTTATCTCTGTCGAACGCCCAAAACTCCGCCTTTTTATAATCCGTCCAGCCGTCGTCGACGACGTAGCAATCCAGAGGTCTCAATCCCGCGTCGGCAAAGCCGCTTGCAATAGACTTGAAAGACTGGGCAATGTTATCCTTATTGATATCCAACATGTTGTCATACCAACTGTTGAACTGTATCCTGAACTTGACAGGCTGCGCGCTTATCGTGTCTATGTATCTGAAAAAGCTGTCTCGCATGGAGTGGAAGTCGCCCTCTCTGCCCGCGCCCATGACAAAAGGCACGCAGCAATATTCCTCGCCCCCGGCAGCCTGAGAAAAAGGACGTCCGATATAATAGCGCGAATATGCGATATCGCTTTCTACGCGGTTATCCGCCATAGGGAACTCCCCGCCCAAGAAAATATCGCCTACATAGTAGGGCTGTCCCATCGTGGTAATGTATGCGGGTATCAACACCCTTTTAAGCACCTTGGGGATACTCCAAACAAAATCGATACCGTCAACGCTCAAGCTGTCGAGCTGCATGTAGTCGATAACGATATCGGGGTTGGAGCACTTGACCTTAATATATTTCCTCAATACTCCCGACACGTCGTCTGCGACATAATCTATACGCACTCGCCAGGCAGCTCCGCCGTGCGCAATGCTCAGCTCTATGCCAGCATCATCGATACTGTCCACTTGCATGTCGCTACTGTCGAAGAAAGCCTTGCGTCCCGCAGCCCTGCGTCCCTTGAAGTACGACAGTCCGAATTCGGCGCCCGAGCGCTCTATCTTGTTGCCTGTCAATCTATTGATAAGGTAAGAAGACTTTATCTTCCCGCCCTCTGCTACTATACCTTTGATAATGCCAGATGATACGTATTCCATAACTTGCCCCGATAAATATTTTATTATATTAATTGTAACATACGCGATATACTTTAATCAAGGTCAAAATCAAACAAATAAGCGCGGCATAAATATGTCGCGCCTATCTTAACCGTAATTATCGGATACAGCTGTCAAGGTGAATATATACCTGCTACTCACCTATCATATTATCACAGAGCTCTGAATACTACCACTCTGTCTCCGCCGCTTATTCCGCCCTGCAACGAAGCGTTTTGAGCCAAAATCTCCTTCTCCGACATATTAAGAGCCTTGGCGACATCCCACATGCTCTCGCCTTCGGATACGATATATACGCTTATTCCGCTCAGGTCTACCTCTTTCTCCTCCCCGACGTTGATAGCAGTTACTCCGCACAGCTCGCCCGAGCAAGATATAGACGCGGTAATCTGCACCGTAGCGCACACCTCTATATCCCTGTCGCGCTTGACTCTGGATACGATATCGGTTATTGTGCATCTGCCGCTGACCTTACACCTATCCGTAACTCCCTGCACGTCGCAGTTGACTACAAAAGGCACCTCAATCTGCAAGGACGAAATCGCGCCGTCTTCCTCCTCGTAAATTTCTCCTACCGTGAGCGTGCCCTCGGCGATTATGGCGTTTTCTTCTGCGTAAATATTGGTTATGCAGCTATTGCAAAGCACCGACGCCATTATCCTGCGGATACCGCTCTCGCTGTCCGAGGTAACCGTGCCGCATACTCTCTTGGATATATGCTTGCACGCATAGGGAGCCTCTATCGACTTACATACAGACGTTGCCGCAATGTCTGCCGAGGGGGAGAATACGTCTACGACGGTGTCTGCAAAGACGTGCTCGTATATCTTGACGTCCACGCCTACGGCAAGCTCTATCTTGATGATATTATCTTCCGCCGTGCCCGTAACGAGCAGATTGCTGTTCTTGATATAAGGCACAGCCTCGATGATGTCGTCCTCGCTAACGCCCGCAGTAATCAACTCTTCGGAAAAAGGCACGGAGAACTGCTTGGAATATACGTTGCCGTCGCTCTCGTACACAAGTCTTATGCACGCCTCGCCTTCCGCGCCGACGCTGCCGTCTCCCGCGCGGGACTGCGACAGGCATACGTCGGAGTCGAACAGCAATACCTTAGTAACCGACGCGCCTGTATCGTACTCCTCGGTTACGGTGAAAGTATCCGCTGCCATACCCTTAAATGATATGACGTCCATGCTCTTTTCTCTTGCGACCGCGCCGCTCACTTCGGAAATAAACTCGCTCTGATAATCGTTGCGACCTTCCACGTCTGCGGTAAGTACCGTCTGCACTCTGATAGCAGAGCCTGCGACGTCGCTTTGTATGTCTGTTACGACAGCGGACGCGGACAGTGCCATGCCTTCCACACACTCGGGAGCTGCGATACTCTCGGTAAACTCGGAGATATAATCTGCCGAAGCTATATGCTGCGCCGTGTCGAGATACATTATCTTGGTAGTTACTTCTCCGTTCAGCCTTACCGCGCCCGCAAGAGCCTCGTACTCCTTGATTCTGCATCCGCACGATACGCTCAAGAGCTTATCGACGCCTCCGGTCGCGGAAGTATCCACCGTGCACTCGGTTGCCACTTGTCCGCTGGCTACCTTGCTGAGGTAGCTTATCTTTATATCCTGCGTTTGAGTTTGAATTGCCATACTGCCCTCCGATAATTAAATACGTTATATCATATTGCGCATACTCTGTAGATATTCCACCGTTTTGTCTGCGCTTGTATAAGATATTCGGACAAAGCCAATAATATAACCGCTACATATGAGAGCAATTAGAAGAGATCTTGAAAACGTTAAGACCGCCATGCGCAACCTCGAAGGCAAGCGCATGCTGCTGGAAATCAATCGCGGACGCAATAAAATCGACAAGTTCGAAGGCGTGATATCCAAGCTATACCCTGCAATATTCACCGTAACGGAAGACTCTGGCAAGCAACAGAGCTATTCCTACAACGATATATTGTCGCGCAATATAAAAATATATAACGCAAAATAATTTCACCTTTTTCCGCCGTGTGGTATAATCGTAATATGAAGACAGCATTAATCACAGGCGCATCGGGCGGCATAGGACTTGCTATAGCCGAGCTACTTTGCGAGCACGGCTATGCCGTCATTGCGGGATATAATCACAACGGCTCGAAGCTGACTAACGTCGCCCTATCTCATAACGGCAGGGGGCATATAATGCAGCCTCTGCGCATTGACGTTACCGACGATAGCAGCGTGAATGACGCCATGCGATACGCTATAGATACCTTCGGGCGTCTGGACGTACTTATCAACTGCGCAGGGATAAGCAAGATAGCTCCTCTCGGCGACTTGGACGATTGGCAGAAAATAATAGATACCAATCTGTGCGGCACTATTCGCGCATGTAAATGCGCAACTCCTCTACTGATTAAGACTCAAGGCAACATTATCAATATATCCTCGGTGTGGGGAGATAGCGGCGCATCGTGCGAGACGGTATACTCGGCGACCAAGGGAGGCGTCAACGCCTTTACCCGCTCGCTTGCAAGAGAGCTGGGTATCATGGGCGTGAGAGTCAACGCGGTAGCCCCCGGATATATAGATACCGAGATGAATGCCTCGCTCCCCCAAGCGGAAGTAAAGCGCATCACGGACGACATACCGCTGCCGAGAGCGGGCGCTCCTAAGGAAGTAGCAGAGACAGTCCTATTCCTTGCAAGCGACAAGGCGTCTTATATAACGGGACAGATAATAACGGTGGACGGCGGTTGGACAGTCTGACATATAAAAAATACAGCGGTATTGTACACTACTTATCTAATATATAATACTGCCCTTGCCGATGTCATAAAAGCTAAGGTATGGTATGGAAAAATTTTCGGAGAGATTAAAAGCGCTAAGACAAGAAAAAGGGTTGTCTATTCAAGGATTAGCTAAAGAAGTTCAAATAAGCTCGTCGGCTCTTTGTAGATGGGAAAATTGCCAAGCAGATATAAGAGGCTCTCAACTTGTTATACTTGCCAAATATTTTGGCGTTACCATTGATTACTTGATGGGTTTGGAAAATGAATAGATAATTTATATTATGACTATTGACAAGAAATAATTTAGCAACTTATTGCGTGTATGCAAAATCCCTCAAACCTAAGTCCGAGGGATTTTTATTTTGCTGATTCCTTATGGGAAGCGCGTATTAGCCGCGCCTGATTTTTACTCGCTTACATATAGTAGCTGCAATACACGATAATTACTACGGCGCGAGTTCCTATCTTTTTCGGCGCATCGCGCCGCCTTAATAATTCTACGCTTAGCTATTACAGCAGCAGTTTGCCTTGGTCGCTGTCTATTACCTGCATTACCTTAACTTCCCTGCCTGTCTCGGCATCGATATACACAAAGAATGCAAGGTCGTTCACTTTACCGTAAATCTCGTAAGCAAGACGCTCTCCGCCGCCCTCTGTGGGGATAACGGCAAGTCTGATACCGTCTGGCTCGAGCTCTCCCAAGTCTGCCGATAATGCTTCCTCTTCGGACACGGCGGGCATACTTACGCTTCTATCGGTATGATTATACAGGTAAGAAAGCGCCTCATAGCCTACTACGCAGCCCGTCTCGGTAGATATCTTGACTTTAACCATATCGGGATAGATTATGACGCCGTCCTCTTCAAGACACAGATTGACATAAGCAATGCCTTCGCCCTCTGCCTCCCACACGGCCTTCATATTCTTAAGTCCGAGGTTATTGACAAACTCCTCCGCTTTAGCCTTTATATTGTCGGTAGACTTTTCGCCCGTGCAGTTATGACTGAGCAAGACGAGATGTCCGCCTACCTTGGTTATCTGCACGTCGCCCTCGCCCTTATCCGTCTTAAAGTTGTATAGATACGTGGGGAAGTGATATGCGTTTTCCGCAACGAAGTCTACTTGGGTTACGTTCATATCCGCAAGCAGCTGCTTCACCTTTTCCGCGCCCTGCTCTACGCTTATCTCATCTCCCGTTACGCCTTTAGCCTCGCGCTCGTCAAGTCCGTCGCTGAAAGGTCCGTCGTAGATGAGCGAAGGATACTCGATAGAGCCGTCCTGAATATCGTTCATTATTCCGCTGAACTCATCGCTCAGTTTGTCAAGCCCTTCCGAGAAGCGATAACCCGTCATATCGTCTCCTATACTGCCGAGAATCTCTTGGAGTTTTGCTGCTACTTCGGCAAGTTTATTGAGAGTGGAATAATCCGTCTCGGTTATCTTATCACCGCTCACCGCCTTATTGTGGATATACGAGCAATAATCGGCTACCTGATTGGTATACTTAGTCATTGCCGAAGTAGAATATCCGCTATAGGCAAACTTATACAGCGCATCTCCTGCGCTCTCGCAACACACCGCCGTGTCGAGCATTAGCTCGGAGAGCATCTCTCTGCCTCTCACTACCCTTGCCTTGGACAAATTGGTCTGCACGTTGGTAAAGCTGTCCTTGAGCTGATAATATGCCTGCGTATATTCCGAATTGGCAGCTCTTGCATATGCGCCGTTATCCTTGACGTACACGCCGAGCAATGCTCCCAATACCGCTACCGCTATCAATAATAGCGCCGTAATTACCGTTACGCTGATTGCTGCGCCTCTATTCATAATCCACCTCACTTACAGAAGTTGTGTCTGCCGATCTTGAGCATTATCGGTCTTGACCAAATCCATGCGCTCGTTGCCGTGGACGGATTATAGTAATAGATACAACCGTTGGTAGGATCCCATCCGTTCATAGCGTCGCGCGCGGCGTTGGTAGCCTGCTGATCGGGCTCGAGATTAATCTGTCCGTCCGCCACGCAAGTGAATGCGTAAGGCTGGTAGATTACTCCCGATATGCTGTTGGGGAAAGACGAATTGCGCACCCTGTTGAGTATGACGGCAGCTACCGCAACCTGTCCCGTGTACGGCTCTCCTCTTGCCTCGGCGTGTACGCACTTGGCAAGCAAATACAAGTCGGACGACGAGCTTGAGCCGCCGCTGCTCGTAGTCGTCGTGCTTATACCCATTGCCGCAAACGTCTTAGGACCGACTATGCCGTCGGCTGTCAGCTTGTTATTGCGTTGGAACTTGACTACGGCGTTGTACGTCTTAGTGCCGTATATGCCGTCGGCAGTTCCGCAATTATAGCCCCAATTATTGAGCTTAGTCTGTACTTTTTTGACCATGTCGCCTCTGCTTCCTCGCTTAAGGACGGTAGTGGCGGCATTGGTATCTCCCATACCGGAATAAATCAATACAACCGTACAAGCCGTAAGCGCGACTATCAAAGTCAATATCGTACATATCTTAAATGTTTTAGATACTGTCACGTGTACTCCTCCGTTATTTATACGATTATTGTGAGGAATACTGCCGTAAATATACAAAAAGGCATATTTAATATCTGCGCAATAAAAAATGCGGACGTCGCCGCAACGCGTCCGCATGGGTAATAATCTCAATAGATATAATTGACTTTATCAATCGATATCGCGCGGCTCATCCTTAATAGCTATCCGCCGTATACGCCGATAATATCAAGCGCGCCTTGCGGGGCAAGTGTATCAGCTGAACCACTTATTCCACAGCTCTACTATCTTAGACTTATATTTTATAGGTCCGCTGCCGCCTTCGCTGACAAAGCATAGCGGAGGAAAAGCCACGCACCACCAATTATCGCCTTCTCCGCTGCCGAGCTCGACGATAATGGCGTCGTACACTCCGCTGCCCAAGGTAAGCTCTCCGTAAGTGCGGGCGGGGAATTCCTCCTGCCTGATACTCACTCGCGCGCCGTAGGTATAGCCGTTGTCCCTGAGCACGTAATCCGCAAGCTCGCTCATTGCGTCCGTCTTGCTCTGCACTATCTCCATAGCTTCGCTCTTGCTGCTTACATCGCCCAAGTATTGCGTCAAATACTCCACTATCGCATCTTTGACTTCATACTTGACGCTTTGGTCGCTTTGAGAATTGGAATTGGCTCTGATATGTATCCTTAGGTACTGAGTGTCGCTATCGCACCCCGCGCACATCACAGCCGACACTCCCGCAACTATACATACCGAGGATATAAAGGCAATTAGTTTTACAATCTTCTTCATACAATAATACTCCCGTCTTGCTAACGGGAGTATTGACCGAAATATAAGCGATTATACTACAGCTTATAAATATCCCTACTGCGCTGCTTAAGCCGCAACGAGTAATTTATCTATAAGGATAACTGCAGCCTGCATGATAGACAGCTTATACAATATCCTGACCGCGCTAATTAAGCGGCAAAGCAATCTATTCATAATGATACGTTTCAGCCTGCGTGATAGACAGCTGCATTCTATACAAGCAGCGATTAGTTTATCCGAAAAGACGCGCCTAAGAGCAAAATCATACCGCGCAACGTGCGCTATCGATTGATTGTCCTAAACAATCGCCTTATCGCCTCTTAATTTATTACCGTATAGAAATGGTCTATCAGCATATCCTTGGGGATATTCCTGCCGTGATTGCCGAGTAAATACCACTCCCTGTGCACTCCGTGGTCGGGCGCATAGCCCAGCAACGTCCGTCTGCCGGTAGCGGCTACTGCCTTGCCTATTGTCTCGAAATTATCCGCATAGCTATCCAGCGCGCGCTTTGCCCTGCAAGAGAGGGGATGCGTAAAATGTATACTGTCGTCGTAAGCCTGATTGTATATGAGTATAAAGTCGTATTTATCCTGCGCTATAAGCTCGACGCCTTTATCGGTAGCTTCCTTATCGTACTTGACTGTGTAATAATCTACTTTATCTCTGCCGCGGAATATCTTGTTGAGACTGCTGTTTTTAGAAGCGACTATAGCCACGCTCTTGCCCTGTCTTGTCAAAGCGTCGAATATGCTGTCAATCTTGACAATGGGCTTCTCGTAGCGTTGAATGCCGTGAACGGCAGGCAATGCTCCCGTATACATGGACGCAAAGCATACCGGCGTCTTGGGCGGAAAAACGGTCTCGAGAGGTTGAGTGTATGGAGCAACAGCCCTCACTCTGTCGAACTTATCTTTGAATTTCTCGACAATCCATCTGCCCACCGCATCGGGATTGAACATGACTATGCGCTCCACCTTGCCGCCCACGGTCATCGCGTCGATAAAGGAATCTATCTTCTGCGTGGCGTGCTTGGGCGGCTCTATGCCGATACAGTCGCATAAAGACGCGCACAATCCTAATAACGATACCTCTTCCATACTCTGCTCCTTTTCAATAACTATCGCGCCTAAGCCGCTAAGCGTCTTAGATAAAAATCCGTTATAATTATATGCCTGCCGCTTACTGCGTAATCAAGCCTTTAATGTAGTTGTAAGTAGAATCGATATCCGCAGTCTCCGCCTGAACTATCAGCACGTCGCCCTTCTGCATACGCGTTTCCGCCCCGGGGACTATCATTTCTCCGTCCCTAATCACGCCGCGCACCACGCAGTTGGCAGGCCAAAGCACGTCGCTTATCGTCCTGTCTATTATGAACGCGCCTTCTCTTACGTCCACCTCGAGCTTGACGACCTTGGGCTGAATTGCGCCCTTGTTCATATGCAGGTGCCGCTCGAGCATACTGTCGTAGATAGGCTTATTACCGAGCAGCTCCGCAACGATGTATGCGGAGAATATCGCTATTACCGCAGGCAAGAAGTCTGTGGAGTATCCCGTAATCTCCACTATCAGTACCGTAGCTGTGAGCGGAGTGCGCACGCTCGCGCCGAAGAAGGTAGTCATACCCACGCACACCATCAGCGGATAATAATTGGGCGACATGCCCAGCTTGATGAACAGCTTGCCCATAAGCGCGCCGATTACCGCGCCGAGCGCGAGCATGGGTATAAAAAGTCCGCCCGTCGCGCCCGAATTATATGCAAACAATATCAATATAAGTTTGAGTACGAGAACGCCCAGCAGCACGTACCAGATAAAGTCCGCCGTAGCGTAAATATCCTTTATCAACATCGCTCCGCCGCCTGCCGCGTGTCTGACCACGGGGAACAGTGCGACAACGCCCGTGAGCATAAAGGTGATAAGCAGTCTTGCCCAATAAGGGAATCTCTTGCCCAGCTTGTCCGTAAGTCTTTGCGACTTAATCAGCACGATATTGAATGCTACCGCAAGCGCGCCTACCACAAGTCCCAGAAGAAGCAACATCCAATAGAGGTTGAAGTCGTTGAGCTCTATCTGAAGTTTACTCAAGTCGAACAGCGCGTGTTGCTCCCAGTCGCCGAATATGGCAAGATTGATTGCCCTATATACCACCGTGCCGAATATGATTGCGCCCGACGACGACAGCAGCAACATGGGTGAAAATCTGCGATGGCACTCCTCGAGCGAAAAGACCAGTCCTGTAAGCGGCGCATTGAAGGCTACCGCAAGTCCCGCGCCCGCTCCGCCTGTGATGACGTAACGCTGCCACGCCATACGCACGTTCATTATCTTAGCTGCGCCTGCGGCGGTAGTCGCGCCTATCTGCACGCTCGGACCTTCCGCGCCCAGAGACAGCCCGCTGAAAAAGGATATAAACGACAGCATTATCGTAGATACCAATACTCTCAGCCACTTGAACGTAAGCAGTCCTCTCACCACGCCTTCCGTCTGCGGAACGCCGCTGCCCCTCACCTCGGGTATGCGAGAGTGCACGAGCGCGGTAATGAGCGCAAGCAGTGCAAGGGCAAGGAACATCAGAGGGATATAAAAGGGATTGTCATAAAACCACTGATAAATCTTAGAAGAATACTCGGAGATATAAGTTGCGGCTATATTGAACAAAGACACCACTATGCCCGTCATCACTCCGGCGACGCCGCCGTAAGCAAATACAGGTATTACGGTATTTTTAAGTTTATCTATAGCTCTTTTGGACTTCAACTCTTCAGACATAGCTATCTCCCGTCTGTGTAATTATACACTTATCGCGCGCAATAAATCAACATATAATATCTTTCTATAAGTAAAATAAAAGCGGCACAGCCGAAAAGCCATGCCGCAATGCCGATTACGTCAATCGATGATTAGAAAATGATGTTACCGCATATAGCCATTACGAAATACAGTATAATCATCACCCAGTAAGCTATCTTCCAGCCTTTAGACTTACCTCTTACGTACTTGTAAGCAGTAAGCGCTATAGCTATACCGAGCATGACCGCAACTATAATATTGATAACACCCGCAAAGCTGCCTAAATTGACGCCGATAGCGTTGAGTATCAACTGCACCAAGAACAGAATACCCGCTATAAGCAACGCCCAAAACGCGCAAAATGCTGCCAATTCGTTTTTAGCGGCGTTTTCGCTACGAGGTTTCTTTTTATTTGCCATAATCGTATATCCTCCTGTAGATTACTATAGGGTATTATATCACAACAATTTAATTGTTGCAAGTTATGATATCATTTTCCAATCGATAATAATGATACATTTTATAATATTTGCGTATAAATAATCCCAATAGACGGTTTTTAATAAAAAAAAACAGACTCGGATAATCCGAGTCCGCAATATCGATTGCGATATCAATTACTTGTCAAGCTCTGCAAAGTACTTGATAGTCCTTACCATCTGGCTGGTATAGGAGTTCTCGTTGTCGTACCAAGATACTACCTGAACCTGAGTCATATTGCTATCTTCCATGTACTTGACCATGGTCTGAGTAGCATCGAAGAGGGAGCCGTAGGTGATACCGATGATATCGGAAGAGACAAGCTCCTCCTCGGTATAACCGAAGCTGGGGGTAGCGGCAGCCTTCATAGCTGCGTTGACTGCTTCCTTGCTGACGTTGCCCTTGCATACCGCTACGAGCAAAGTGGTAGAACCGGTAGGGGTAGGAACGCGCTGAGCAGAACCGATGAGCTTACCGTTGAGTTCGGGAATAACAAGACCGATAGCCTTAGCCGCGCCGGTGCTGTTGGGAACGATGTTGACAGCGGCAGCGCGCGCACGGCGGAGGTCGCCCTTACGCTGAGGACCGTCGAGAGTCATCTGGTCGCCCGTGTAAGCGTGAACGGTAGTCATGATACCGGACTGGATAGGAGCGAGGTCGTTAAGAGCCTTAGCCATAGGAGCGAGGCAGTTGGTGGTGCAGGAAGCCGCGGAGATAACGGTATCTTCCTTGGTCAAAGTGCCCTCGTTAACGCCGTAAACGATGGTAGGAAGGTCATTGCCCGCAGGAGCGGAGATAACTACCTTCTTAGCGCCCGCCTTAACGTGAGCGGAAGCCTTGTCCTTGCTGCAGAAGAAGCCTGTGCACTCGAGCACAACGTCTACCTTGAGCTTCTTCCAAGGCAACTTGGAAGGATCTGCCTCTTTATATATTTTGATCTGCTTGCCTGCAACGGTGATGGAATCCTCGCCTGCGGTAACCTGATCTGCCAAAGCGTATCTGCCCTGAGCGGAATCGTACTTGAGCAGATGAGCGAGCATGGCGGGAGAAGTAAGGTCGTTGATAGCCACTACCTGATAACCCTTAGCACCGAACATCTGTCTGAAAGCCAAGCGGCCGATACGTCCGAAACCGTTGATTGCAACTCTTACGTTTGCCATAATATTTTTGTCCTCCAAAAATTATATTTTATTTTTCAAATAACAGTTTATCAATAAAGTTTGACTTTGGCAACTGTTTTTCGTTTATTTATTGATTTAGCGCGTGTAAGCGTGGACAATTAGTATCGATATATAAG
>CAMWNK010000030.1 GCA_947175555.1 uncultured Clostridia bacterium
TAGCTAAGTACAGATACACTGTAGAGGGCTGGACGGACAATGACGAGTATTCGCAAGTCATAGGCACTCTGCCTTCCTACTACGACTACCGCTACGTAGACGAAGAGGGCAATATATTCACGCTTGACGATATGGAGATAGGCAGTTACTACTACCGCGAAGTATACGTTAAGGCAAAATACGACGGCAATGCGGAAGTAGACGGGGAGACACAGCACAGATTTATGATGCCCCTTCCTATAGGCACGGAAAAGACGCCTGTCGCAATACCTACGCTCCCTACCGACGGCAGTAAGACAGTGTACTACAACGGCACGGAGCGCACGCTCAACGCCGATACGCTCAAAGAGCTGTTCGGGCTTGACGGTTTTAACTCCGACTATATGGAGATTGTCAGCGAAGTATCGGGCGCGACTGACGCAGGCGAGTATAAGATAAAGATACGCCTTACAAGTGGTTTATACTGTTGGGACAACGGCGACGGCACTACGTCCACGGACGACATAGAGCTTACGCTCACGATTGCCAAGGCTCAGCTGCCTTCCGCGTGGAGCAATAGCGGCAGTCTGCCTACCATAGATATCCCCGAGGAGCTCGCAGGCTGTCTTAACAACAATGCTTTCAACTACACATATACGGACGAGGACGGCAATACCGTATCTGCGTCCGAAATGGTGGCGGGCAAGAAGTATAACGTAAAGGCAACGCTCAAGGCAGAGTACGCGGGCAACTTCGAGTTCGTAGACAGCGAGGGCAACGTCCTGCCCGACGCCACGGCGAGCACATCTCACGAGTTCGATTACAGCGGTAATAGTAGCGGTAACGGCGACGGCTATGTTGTAGTGCCCGAGAGCTTTATCGACTACTACAAGAAGATGCTTACAATATTAGTTATAAGCAACGTAACGATGGCGGTCATATTCGTGGGGATAATAATCCTTGTGGGTGTAATATCGCGCAGAGTAAAGAAAAAGTCCAACAAGGAGAGCAGTAGCGACAACCTCGGCAATGACGGCGCAGGCGCAGACGAAGAATAGACGCACAGATAAGTGCGGAGCATATCCGCAGCATTATCGCTAATGAGTAATATAAAGGAGCCCGTTATCGGCTCCTTTTAATTTAAGCGTCATTGATGTTTATAAATTGCTTGTAAGTTATATTGCCGTGCAAGCTGAATTGCAATAGTATCAAGTGTTGCGTAATCGCTATACAAGCGTTTATTATCCGTATTAAGACAAAAAAATAGCCGCCCTTTTTATAGGCGGCGCAATCGCATTTGGATATTTATTTTACCTTATAATATATTTTATATCTTTCGTTGAGGTTTAGCTTTAGCAGTTGCGACAACTCTTCGACGCTCCCGTCTCCCATTCCGAATTTATCTACTATAAATACGGTTGCTTTATTGATGTACAGCAGCCACATGTCATTATATTCTCTTACTTGGGTTAGTCCCGTATATAATCCCCTTGCCTCGCTTGTCGTGCCGTCGTTTAGCTCGCTTGATACACTGTAGCCCGTATCGGTAAAAGTATAAGCGTTTACGCTTTCCTTGCCCTGCATGGTTTTTTTAAGCCCGTACCTTATTAATTTAGGGAACGCCGCGCCGATAAAGCCGAATACCGATACGCCGATAAGGCACATTATTGGCATGAATAAATCTATGCCGTCTTCGTCCGACGAAAAGATGTCTAAGCTAAGTACGATCAAGCCGCATATCAATATAATGACGGCAACCGCAAGCATTAGCAGGCGAAACTTTTTACTTGCTATGTGCTCGCTCATTTTCGCGTTGAGCTCGAGATTGTTATTCGTTACGTTGGTTATCCTCATATCTGCTTATGAGTTATGCTAAGAGTATTACTTTACGGAGAAGAGTATATCGCCGTAAGTGGGCACAGGCCAGAATTTAGAGCCGACTATACACTCTAAGCTGTCCGTAGCTTCTCGTACTTTTTCCATAGCGGAAATTACGTTTTTGCGATAAGACAGGGCTTTACTCTCGAGCACGTTTATTTTCTCGGTGGACTTTATTGCAGCCTCCAGTTTCTGCGTGCCGCGGTAAGCCTCGGCATACAGAGAGTTGAGCGTAACAAGCTGCTCTTGCTGTACGGATATATCTATATCGGGCATAAGACGCTTGGCATTACTTACAGATGCGGAGAATTCTCCGATATAAGAGCTTACCGCAGGCATGAGGTCCTGCTTGAGCATTTCCGTGAGAGTAAGCGCCTCTATGTGCACGCTCTTGCAATAGTTGTCGAGCATGATTTCCGTACGCGTGGTTACTTCCTCGCGCGTGAATACCTTATGCTTTTCAAAGACCTCTATATTGGGCTCGTCTTTGAAGTGGGGCAGCGCCTCGGGCGTGGACGCAAGATTGTGCAGTCCGCGTCTTTTTGCTTCCTTTATCCAATCTTTAGAGTAGTTATTGCCGTTGAATATTATTCTGCCGTGGTTGATTACGGTATCTTTGATTATGGCAGTTACTTCGGATATGAAGTCGTCCGCCTTCTCCAGTCGCTCGCTGAACTGACAAAGCGATTCCGACACTATCGTATTGAGTATGATATTGGGGCCTGCGATAGACGCGTTGGAGCCGAGCATCCTGAACTCGAATTTATTACCCGTAAAGGCAAAGGGCGACGTACGGTTGCGGTCTGTCGTATCTTTGGGGAAGTGGGGCAGTACCTTTACGCCTACCTCTACTTCGCAGCCCGCGCGCTTGGAGTAAGGTCTGTCCTCAGCTATTGCGCGGAGTATGCCGTCAAGCTCCTCGCCGAGGAAGATGGAAACAATCGCGGGCGGAGCCTCGCCTGCGCCCAATCTGTGGTCGTTGCCCGCGCTGGCTACCGCCGTGCGCAGTAAGTCCTGATACTCGTCCACCGCTTTGATTACCGCCGATAAGAAGAGTAAAAACTGTGCGTTGTCCTCGGGCGTGCTGCCGGGATCGAGCAGATTCTCTCCGCTGTCGGTGCTCAATGACCAGTTGTCGTGCTTACCGCTGCCGTTGACGCCTTTAAAGGGTTTTTCGTGCAACAGGCATACCATGCCGTGCTTGGCGGCGGTCTTTTTCATTACTTCCATCGTCAGCTGATTGTGGTCTGTGGCGATGTTGGCGGAAGTGAATACGGGCGCAAGCTCGTGCTGGGCGGGCGCAACTTCGTTATGCTTGGTCTTTGCGTATATGCCCAGCTTCCACAGCTCTCTGTCGAGGTCCTTCATGTACTCGCTTACGCGTGTCTTGATTACGCCGAAGTAATGGTCCTCAAGCTCCTGACCTTTGGGCGGGGGAGCGCCTATCAGCGTCCTACCCGTATATATAAGGTCCTTACGACCTGCGTATACGTGCTGATCTATGAGGAAGTACTCTTGCTCGGGACCTACGGTAGCGGTTACTTTGGATACTTTTTTGCCGAAAAGTTTCAATACGCGTCTTGCTTGCAAGTCTATTGCCTGCATACTGCGCAATAGAGGCGTCTTTTTATCAAGCGCCTGTCCGCCGTATGAGCAGAATGCTGTAGGTATGCACAGCGTAGCGTCTTTTATGAATGCGTACGAGGTAGGATCCCACGCCGTATAGCCGCGCGCCTCGAAAGTAGCGCGCAGTCCGCCCGAGGGGAAGGACGATGCGTCGGGCTCGCCTTTGATAAGCTCTTTACCCGAAAATTCCGTTATCACGCCGCCGCCCTTTGCGGGGGAAATGAACGCGTCGTGCTTTTCTGCCGTAACGCCCGTCATAGGCTGGAACCAATGACAAAAATGTGTGCAGCCGTGTTCGATTGCCCACTCCTTCATTGCACCCGCAACTTCGCTTGCGATAGCCATAGTGAGCGACTTATCCTCTTCTATGCACTTGATAAGGTCGTTATATGTGTTTTTGGACAGACGCTGCTTCATGACCGCGTCGTTGAACACCATTGTGCCGAATATCGACGTTACGTCCATACGTGTCTCCTTGTTTCGTGCTTGCGCATGCGATGATGCGCTATGGCAACTTTATATGAATTAAGTATATAGTCAAATAGGGCATTTTGTCAAAATAATAAGGCGCGTTTATAATAATATTTATGCGCGACACGCCGCCTGCGCGCGCAGAGCAGGCGAAATCAAGCGTAAGAAATTTTACCTTATTTTTCCTTATAAATCACTTTGATAGGACAAAGGCTTATGCTATAATATATAGGATAACGACGTTTTCGGGAGAGCATATGGATAAGCAAGTCTGCTATCTTAATACGCTGGGTACGTCTCTTACAGCGGACGGAGCGGTGTATTTGTTTTCCGAAGCGGATATAAGACCTCAGCGCGTAGGCGGTAAGAGGTCTTTTTTATGCGGCATGTGCGGCGGTAAGGGTTGAAACTCTCTCAGCCGTATTTTTTTGCGTCTTAACATTGCTATAGCATAAAGACGCGCACTGATATGAGGAAATAAATTGATCAAGGTAGATATATGGACAAGATTTATTTGATTTTGGCAAGCGGCGACGTTTTCGAGGGCAATTCGATAGGCGCGCGAGCAGAAACCGTCGGCGAAGTGGTCTTTACCACCGCGATGACAGGCTACGCGGGCACGATATGCGATGCTGCCTACTATGGGCAGATAGTAGTCCAGACGTTCCCCCTTATCGGCAACTGCGGCGTCATACCCGCAGAGATTGATAAGAGCGGCATAGGACTTAAGGCGTATATCATAAGGCAGCTGTGCGAGGTGCCTTCCAATTTCCGTTGCGAGGGCGACCTCGGCGCGTTCCTTAAGGACAACGGGATAATAGGTATGGAAGGAGTAGATACCCGCCGCCTTACAAGAGTAATCAGAGAAAAAGGCGTCATGAACGGCGTGATATCTTTCTCGCCCGAGCTTACCCCCGAGCAGAAGAAACTGCTTGCAAGCTATACCGTTAAGGGCGGCGTCAAGGCTATGTCCCGTACTAAGGCTTCGGTAATTCCTGCGCAGGGTAAATGCGTTGCTAAAGTAGGCGTAGTAGATTTCGGTTGCGCCGCGGGCGTATCAAGAGATCTTGCGGCAAGGGGCTGCGAAGTGCATATTCTTCCTCATAAGATAACTTGCGAGGAGGTCTTTGCAGGCGGATACGACGGCATAGTGCTGTCCTCGGGCGCGGGCGATCCTCGCGAGGAAAAGAAGAGCATAGAGCTTGCGGGCAATCTCATCGCAGGCATCAGACCTGTGCTCGGCTTGGGACTCGGTCATCAGCTGATGGCGCTTTCTCAGGGAGCGAGCGTGAGCAAGATGAAGTGCGGACACCGCGGCGGCAATCAGCCCGTCAAGGACGTAAAGAGCGGCAGGATATATATCACTGCGCAAAATCACGGCTACGTAGTAGATACCGATACCTTGCCGTCCAAGGCGGGTAAGATAATATACGCCAATGCCAATGACGGCAGCTGCGAGGGCATAAGCTATAAGGCTAATAAGGGCGCGACGTCGCTCCAGTTCTCGCCCGAGTCGGGCGCAGGCCCTCTCGACACACAGTTTATACTCGACAATTTCGTTAAAAAGATGGAGGAAAAATAATGCCGCTCAATAGTAAATTGCATAAAGTAATGGTTATCGGCTCCGGACCTATCGTCATAGGTCAGGCGGCGGAGTTCGACTACGCAGGTACGCAGGCGTGCCGCGCTCTTAAAGAGGACAACCTCGAGGTAGTGCTCGTCAACTCCAATCCCGCCACCATAATGACCGATAATGCCATAGCGGACAGAATATATATCGAGCCGCTTACGCTAACCACCGTCAAGAGAATTATCGAAAAGGAGCGTCCCGACTCGTTGCTGTCCACGCTGGGCGGTCAGACGGGACTGACGCTGTCCATGCAGCTTGCCAAGGAAGGTTTCCTCGATAAGATGAACGTTACCCTTCTCGGCGCAGATCCCGAGACAATAGATAGGGCCGAGGATAGAGAGAGATTTAAGGAGACGCTTGCCGAGATAGACGAGCCCGTCATTCCTTCCGATATTGCCAACGACATCGATACGGCTATAGAGGTGGCGCGCAGAGTAGGATATCCCGTAATTGTGCGTCCTGCATTTACTCTCGGCGGCAGCGGCGGCGGTATTGCCGATGACGAAGCTCAGTTTATCGAGATAGCATCGGGCGGACTGAGAGCATCGCCCATACATCAGATATTGGTAGAGAAGTGTATCAGCGGTTGGAAGGAGATAGAGTTCGAGGTCATGCGCGACAGCACAGGCAACGCAATCACTATCTGCTCGATGGAGAACTTCGATCCCGTCGGCGTACATACCGGCGACAGCATAGTAGTAGCTCCTGCGGTTACGCTTGCGGATAAGGAGTACGAGATGCTTCGCTCCGCCGCTTTGCGCATAGTCAATAAGCTCAAGGTCAACGGCGGATGCAACGTACAGTTCGCGCTCAAGCCCGATTCGTTCGAGTATGCGGTAATAGAGGTCAATCCCCGCGTAAGCCGTTCGTCCGCATTGGCGAGTAAAGCTACCGGATATCCTATTGCTAAGGTCGCTACCAAGATAGCTATCGGCTATACGCTCGATGAGATTCTCAATAAGGTTACCGGCACTACATACGCATGCTTCGAGCCTACTATAGACTATATCGTAGTCAAGTTCCCCAAGTGGCCTTTCGATAAGTTCTATTACGCTAACCGCAAGTTGGGCACTCAGATGAAGGCGACCGGCGAGGTTATGGCTATAGGCACCACGTTCGAGCAGGCTATCATGAAGGCGGTAAGAGGAGCGGAGATATCTCACGACTCACTTTCTTCCGATAAGTACGTCAAGTGGAGCGATCAGGAAGTGTGGGATAAACTGCACGACTGCGACGATGAGAGAATATTCGTTATTTACGAGGCTATCAAGAGGGGCGAGGATATCGAGGCTATCAACAAGATTACCAAGATAGATAAGTGGTTCCTTGCAAAACTTGCGCGTCTTGTCGCTATGGAGAAGTCTCTTAAGAGCGATAAGCTCACCGACGAGCTCTATCTCAAGGCTAAGCACAGCGGCTTCCTCGATAAGACTATCGAAAAACTGTCCGGTCAGAAAATCAAGAAAAAGAGATACGCATCTTATAAGATGGTCGATACCTGCGCTGCGGAGTTTGCCGCGCAGACGCCTTATTTTTACTCCACGTTCGATGATGAGAACGAGGCTAAGGAATTTATCGAAAGTCATGGCAGCGATAAAAAGACCGTTATCGTATTCGGCTCGGGACCTATCCGCATAGGACAGGGTATAGAGTTCGACTACGCGTCGGTACATTGCGTGTGGGCGCTCAAGAATAAGGGGTATGAGGTAGTTATCGTCAACAATAACCCCGAGACTGTCTCTACCGATTTCGATACCGCGGACAGGCTGTATTTCGAGCCGCTCACCGACGAGGACGTAATGTCCATTATCGAGACCGAGAAGCCTTACGGCGTCGTAGTGGCTTTCGGCGGACAGACGGCCATAAAACTCACCAAGATGCTTCGCAAGACGGGCGTCAAGATACTGGGCACTCAAGCCGAATACATCGATATGGCGGAAGACAGAGAGCGCTTCGACGAGTTGCTCGAGAAGTTAGAGATCAAGCGTCCTCGCGGCTACACCGTCATGACCAAGGAAGAGGCTATAAGGGTTGCGGGCGAGATAGGCTATCCTGCGCTACTACGTCCTTCGTACGTGCTCGGCGGTCAGAATATGGAGATATGCTACAGCGAGGCGGACGTATCGCAGTACATGGATATTATTCTTGCTCAGAAGATAGAAAATCCCGTGCTTGTCGATAAGTATCTCATGGGTACAGAGATAGAGATAGACGCAATCTGCGACGGCGAGGACATACTTATCCCCGGCGTTATGGAGCATATCGAGCGTACGGGTATTCACTCGGGCGACTCCATAGCCGTGTATCCCGCATGGAATATCGGAGACGAGATGCTCGAGCGCATTACCGATTGCTCGCGCAGGCTTGCGCTGTCTTTGCACACTCAAGGACTTGTCAATATACAGTACCTCATCTATCACGGGGAGCTGTACGTTATAGAGGTCAATCCTCGTTCTTCGCGTACGGTACCTTATATCAGTAAGGTTACCGGCATACCGATGGTAGACCTTGCTACGCGTGCTATCTTGGGCGAGAAGCTCAAGGATATGGGCTTTGGCACGGGATTATACCGCAATTCGCCTTACGTGGCAGTTAAAGTGCCTGTATTCTCGTTTGAGAAGCTCAGCAACGTAGATACACAGCTCGGACCGGAGATGAAGTCTACGGGCGAGGTGCTCGGCATTGCATCTACGCTTGAAGAGGCGTTGTTCAAGGGACTGGTTGCCGCAGGCTATAAGATGAAGAAGAAGGGCGGCATATTCATCACCGTCCGCGATCAAGACAAGGGTGAGATAGGCGAGATTGCGCAGAAGTTCGACGACCTCGGCTATACTATTTACGCTACCGAGGGCACTGCGGCAGTATTGCAAAAGCTCGGCATAGACGTAATAGTAGTGGATAAGATACATAAAAATCCCGTTGACAACAACCTCACAATCATTGACAGCGGCAAGATTAATTACATTATATCCACTTCGTCCAAGGGCAAGTTGCCTTCAAGAGACAGCGTCAAGATAAGGCGCAAGGCCATCGAGCGCGCTATACCTTGTCTTACATCCATGGATACGGCTCTTGCAGTAGTCAACTCGCTGATGTCGAGATACTCCGAGTACAATACAGAGCTTGTCGATATCAACAAGCTGCGCAGCGGCAAAGTCAAGCGCGCCTTTACCAAGATGGAAGGCTGCGGCAACGATTACATTTATTTCGACTGCATGGGCGGCAACGATATAGACAATCCCGAGGGACTTGCCGTAAGGCTTTCGGACAGGCACTACGGTATTGGCGGAGACGGCATAATACTCATCTGCGATTCCGATGTTGCCGACGCTAAGATGCGTATGTTTAACTTGGACGGCTCCGAGGGTAAGATGTGCGGCAACGGCATACGTTGCGTAGGCAAGTACCTGTACGATAACCGTATAGTCAATAAGCAAGACATTACCGTAGAGACGCTCAGCGGCATCAAGCAGCTCAAGGTCATCACCCGTTCGGGCGAGGCAGCTAAGCTGCGCGTCAATATGGGTAAGGCGGAGCTTAAGCCTTCCGCTATACCTGTAAAACTCAAGGGCGATTGCGTAGTAGGGAAAGAGGTTGAGATTGACGACCGTCTGCTCAAGATAACGTGCGTGTCTATGGGCAATCCTCATTGCGTAATCTTCGTGCCGCACGTAGATAATCTTAAGATAGACGACATTGGCAAGGCTGTAGAGAGCAGTCCTCTGTTCCCCGAGCGCGTCAACGTGGAGTTTGTCAACGTGATAGACAATCATACTCTCAAGATGCGCGTATGGGAGCGCGGCAGCGGAGAAACTCATGCCTGCGGTACAGGCGCATGCGCCGCCGCAGTAGCCGCCGTACTCAACGGCTATTGCAATAAGGGCGAGGACATCACGGTAAAACTTATCGGCGGAGACCTTACAGTCAATTATACCGACGAAGCTGTGCAGATGACAGGCACGGCGGTTAAGGTGTTTGAAGGGGAAGTAGAGATATAATATATACCCGCCAAACGCAATACTCGACAGAGAAAGATTGATATAATTGCAATGAAATATTTGTCGAGTATTGGCGGGTACTTGCAAAGACAACCACACATTATAAGTGTGGTTTTCTCTCTTTTATGCGCCATACCTATAATAAGCAGTAAATAATCAAAGCGCATAAAATTCACTCTTTCCACTATAAAAATACTTCGCTCACACCGCTCGTATTTTTCAAGGTATCGCTCACGAAAAGCGTGGTTTTCGTTCGCTGCTCCTGCGGAGCATTGAGTTAACGAGGGGGCACCGCTTAAACGCAGACAATAAGCACGGATTTTCCGTGCTTATTTGCTACGCGTTTCCCCTCGTTGGCTCCCCTCCGTAAACGCTTTCGCGTTTTCAAGGCATCGCTCACAAAAAGCGTGGTTTTTGCTCGCTATTTCCTGCGGAGCATTGAGAGTGATATTTGCCTAAAGGCAAGTGATATTCGCCATGCGGCGAGTGATATAACGCTTACGCGTTGTGATATTTCGCTTACGCGAAGTTAAGGAAGCGATATTTTGCGTTTGCAAAACATCGCTTAATTATTAATAAGTATCCGCAACTCTGCGAAAGCAGAATATCACTTTTGCGACAGCAAAAATATCACGTTGCTTTAGCAACATATCACTCTGCGATAGCGGAATATCACTTTTATTTAAACTCCATTGTCCTTACGGCATGCTCGAATATCTGCGACCAGAACCAGCGGTCTTTTCCGAGGCAGTTCCATGAGCCGATACCTTGTTGACCGTTGTAGCAGAAGAAGAACATCGCGTTATATACACTTTGGTCTGAGGCTTGCGTAATAAAGTCTACAAAGTAAATTTTGCGAGGAGTATCAATCAGTTTTACTTCGCCGAATTTAGCTGTAGGGTACGCGCCTTTAAGTGCGGAGAGCATCTGTTGTCCGAATGCAACCACATCGCTTTCATTAAGCGCGCCAAGGAAATTCAAGTTGAGATTGACTGTCGAGTCGGGCGTGGTGTAGATATACTTGGGCGCATTAGCGCGATACTTTATGCGTCGCATTTCGTCCGACATCACTATAAAGTTGCGCGGCATTATTGCGGTAACTGCGCCGTCTGCTATACTTGCACGCACAAATTCCACTTTAGGCAATACGGCGTCTTGCGGCATGTCTGCGCGGATATTTTCGTAATTGAGTCCGAATATACCGCTCGTAAGAGAGCTGCCGTTGACGGCAAAGGTAGTACCGCATGCGCAGCAAAAAGCCGTTTTGCCGCCCTTGTCCAGTTTTACGGGCGAGCCGCATTGGGTACAGATAAGGGCTTCTACCTCTTTACCTTTGCGAATAACTATTTTGTCGTCTGCAGGCTGAGAGCTTTTTCCGCAAGAGCAGCATACTCCGCCCATATCCAACGCTCCGCCGCAGTACTTGCACACGTTGGCATCGAGTCTGCCGTCGTCGCTCACGTCAATTTCGAGGTTGGCTTGAGATACTATTTTTACAGCGTCGTCCGTTTTGGCTTTCTTTGCCGCAGAGCCTGCGCCGTAATGGTAGCATCTCTTCCCGTCGCAGTATATATCGCCTATTTTCAGTCCCGTTTTTTCCGCTACTTCACTGAGGAAGGTAGATAGACTGTCGATAAGCTGTTCCAACCTTTCCGCCTTGCTTTTACCGCGCACATAAGCCGCGTATAATGTCTCGGAATCGGTTTCGCGTCCGTTCTCGTGCGACAGGGTGATTTCTACAATATAAGCGGACTTGTAGTCGGGCAGTCCGAGGTCTTTGGTTACGGGATTGATTTCTACGTTGAAAGAGTAGTATTTTTCGCCGTTGAACGTGGCTACGCTCCAGTGGTCGAGCGTAGTGAAGAGTATGGATTCATCTACTTCGTCAATAAGCGGCGTATTTTTTTTGTAAGCCTTGGATAGTTTTTTATGAGCTTTTTTGTCGCCCGATTGCTCCATTACCGCATAGCAAAATAATTCTTTTTCCGTATCCGTGTATTTGCCGTTCTTCATTGCGAAAAGATAACTGCCTACATACGCTGAGGAGAAATTGAGATTCTTAATCGCCGACTCCAATAGCTTCATGTCATCGGGCGTCAGGGTATTTTCGTCTATGCGCTTAAGTATGTAGTGCGGACATGCCTCCTCATCGCCGTTGATTGTTAGATTGTACAGCGTTTCTATGCTTGCTTTTTGGTAGAATTCGTCTCGCTTTTCCACCTCGTCGATTTGATTTATCCACTGGTCAAGCATTTCTTCCGCCACGTCTGTGCGTTCATTGTCTACTATGTCTTTTATCTGTCTATCATTGAACATATTCCTTGCTCCGTGAGATATGTATTTCTGTCAGTATTATAGTACCTTTGATATGCTATGTCAATACCGAGCATTTTGCCTGAAAAATAGAAATTTTTTTAGATATCTTTGCCGTGGCGGCAATGTAATATTTCAGCGATATAGCGTTATATTTATAACTTATTATTTCGTAATAAATAAAATAAGCACGGAAATTTCCGTGCCTATTTTTAACAGTGATTTTAAGATTAGCTGTATTATTGATTAACGTTAGGCAATGTTACATTAGTAGTGCCTATGTTGCAAATCTTAACGTTGTAAGAAGTATTGCCTGCCTCGTTATCAAAATCAATAATGCAATTACCTTCTGCGTCAAAGGTCAGCGTTGCGGAATACACATCATGCTCTCCGTCGCCGTAAGTGATGGAAAATCCATTGGCTAACTTGTATAATTCGTCCTCATCAGACCACTCGTATATATCCGAATTAAGCATGGTGTACAAGTCGTCTAACGATATAATGAAGCCGATATCATCCACCTCTGTGTCTGTCCAGTTGTCGTTTTCCTTCATATATTTATGAATTACATAGCTGTCCATATCTACATAGTAGTAGATAGATTCGCCTGTATCGACGCTAAGCATCTGATACTTGTCGCCGTCGGCAAGGAAACGTACGGTAGTTACGTTATTGACACCTACAATATTCATAGTAACAGTGAGATAAATTTCATATTTTCCGCTATCCAATAAATCATAAAACACATCGTCAATTTCATAGCCGTCATGTCTTATATCTGCGTTGGGCAGGGTAACGACAGTAGAGCCGACATCGGAAATCGCGAGTATGTAAGTTACGGACATGCCTTCGATTTTCGTGCCAAGGCTGATTTTGCAGTTATTATCCTCAAACTTAAGTGTGATAGAGGTAAGCGTAACGCCTTCTACCGCAGCAAAGTCAACGCTTGCGGGATCTTTGTGCTCGAAGACTTTATCCGACTTATTATACGTATAGTTTTTACTATCGAGCATATCCTTGACGCCCTTTACGGACATAGCGTCGTGCTCGTCGTCCTCGATATCCTCTACGGGGATGCCTGCGTCTTTGTACCACGTATCGCCGTCTTTGGTATAGGTGTACACCTTGCCGTCTACGGTTGCGACGTAGCTTTCATCGCTTTCACCGCTTACTTCATAGAGGGTATATGCCTTATCGCCGTCAATCTTCATTGTTATAGACATGATAGACAGGGGCGATACGGTCATCTTCATAGTGAAGTTGCCCGAAGTAGTCAGCTTTTCATAGAATTGGTCTATGATTTTAGTATCCGTCTTATCGCAGGCGGTGAGCGTTACGGCGCATATGGCAGCTATCATTACTACGACAATAGCTACGATAAGCAGTTTAGATTTGCGTTTCATTTCATTCCTCCTCGCAAATAAAATTGATATCTATATTATAGATAAAAGTTTAATAAATGTTAATTATTTTAATGACTTTGGGTATAAAATGTATTACAATTTGGCTAAAGGAGAGTCAATTATATGGTTATTGAGATTGTGCAAGGCGACTTTTCTGTGTGCAAGTTGAACAAAATGCCCGATTGCGAAGCTATAGGCGGTCTGTATTTTACAGCCTGCACGGATAGCGAGTTTTCACTTGTATGCAAGGATTGCAGCGTGCCGCGCGATATTTCCATAGCCGTCGAAAGCGGCTGGAGAGCAATGCGTATTAAAGGCAACCTCGACTTTTCGCTTGTTGGCGTGCTTGCTAAGATATTGGATATTTTAGCGGCTGTAAAAATATCGGTGTTCACCGTATCTACGTACGATACCGACTATATTCTTGTTAAAGACATCGCCGCTGCCTGCGCCGCGCTTAAAAGGGGCGGCTATGATATAGAGGAAATCGCTTAGCAATAGTCTATACATATCAATTAACAATTCTATTTCAGCCTATTGCAATAAAGTTTGATAATTATACGGGCAAAGCAGGCTGACTTATATCAGTCTATTGATTGCATGCACAATTAAAAAATGCGGGATAGTCAAATCCCGCATAGGCAATAGGCTTTCTGTTATTTATTTTTAATTCGCATGGCAAAGCGGCATTCGGGATAATTCTCACAGCCCCAAAATTCTCCGTACTTGCCTACGCGCTTTACTAAGTGACCTTTGCAACGCGGACATATCTTATTGTCGAGGTCCTTCTGCGTCTTTTCCACATTCTTGATATGCTGACGCTTGGATATCTGATTTTTCTTTGCGTATTCGCTGATTTCCTCATACATCTTATCGCGCGCTACAGGGCTCAATTTTGCTTCCGTATGCGTCTTAAAGAAGTTATTCAGCGTTACGGGAGTGTACACGTAGCGGCACTCGACGCCCGAAATATCTCCGCTTGTGAATATAACTATGTTATATATCGTAGTAAGGGGATTGTGTAGTATTTTCTTGACGGCGGATATGTGTATGACGTTTTGCTTGACGGGCGAGTAGAATTGCATAGCAGGCTTATTCTCGTCATAGACGTGCGTCCATATCGACTGCTTATCCGTGCCGTATATTTTACCCGAGTAATTTTTGGTCTCTATCACGTAAATGCCGCGTGTGGAGAAGAGAATATGGTCTATCTGTACCGACGACTTAGTCTCCTCGTCATAGAGTATTACGTCATTGATAAGTTTATCGCCGTGCATCATGTGCTTTTTGAGCAGAGTTGCCGCCCTTTTTTCGCCCTTTTTGCCCTTGCGGCTGTCTGAGCGGAAATATATCCTCAGTAGAGTAATCAAGCATATCAGGACGAAGACGCCTACTATCGCGCCTATTATTATAGGTATCATTATTATCCTCTTATTTATCGGGTGCTACTTACAGTTTACCCCTTTGCAAGGATATTGTCAATAAGCGTTATACCGCTTCTTCTCCGCTCGGCACGTTGCGGTATGCGGCAAGCAGTTTGCTGTCCTTTATCTGCTCAAAGTTGCCGCTTAGTACGACGCGGCCGTCCTCTATGATGTATATTGAGTCATATAAAGGCAGCGTTTCGTCATTGAATTTATGGCACACGTTGACTACCGTCTTGTCGGGTATGTGCAACAGCGCATTTTCTACGTCCTCCGACGTGGACTTATCCAGCGCGCTCGTTACTTCGTCCAGCAGCAGGATATCGCTGTCTCTATACAGCGCGCGTGCAAGGTTGATGCGCAGTTTTTCTCCGCCCGATACCTGATTGAGTTCTTCATCGAGCACTGTGTCCGCGCCGTCGGGCAGTCGCTGCATAAATTCGTTTAGTTTACACCTGTTTATAGTGTTTTGCAATTTAATTTCGTCGCCGTCCGAGAGGAAGTCAATGTTATCTCGTAAAGAGCGATTGAATATATATCCCGACTGGCGGCTTACGGATACGGTAGCGTTCACGTCTTTTTCCGTGTATTCTCTATACGGTACGCCGTCCACGGTCATTTCTCCGCTGCTTGGTGAGTATTCGGCAGACAGCAGCTTGAGCAAAGTGGACTTTCCGCTGCCGCTTTTGCCGAGTATGAGATACTTGTTATTTTTCTTAAGCGTTACGCTGAGGCCTTTCAGTATGGGTTCGGGGCGGCTTGGATAGGAAAAGCATACGTCCTTAATAACTATCTCGTCATTATATCGCATATCCTTGCTCCGCTTTACTTTATCAAGGTCTACTATGCCGAATACCGTATCGCGCAACGAGCCTACGCTGAATAGATAAGTTATCACCGCGGATACGCTTAGTATGCCGTTAAAGAAGGCATTGCCTACGGAAAATACCGTCAGTACAGAGCCAATCGCCACCTCTCCCGTGTATACGAAGTAGCATGTTAGGGCTATAAGCGATACCACTGCCAGCTCGCGCATCAGGCAGCCCAGTCCGCCTGCTACGCCGTCTATCTTGGCGTTGCGCCGCATTGATAGGTTGAGCTGCTTATTTTTTGCGTCTATTATCTTCACTGCGTTTTCTTCTGCGCAGAAGTTCTTGACTGTGGCTATACCAAGCAGATACTCTTTCAGTACGCCTACGTAAGACTTTTTCTTTTCTGATACCTGCAATATGCTGTTGTCCAGTCGCTTTTTTATAAATAGCGGCAGTATAGCCATCGCCGCCACAAAGCCGAGCATAGCAAGCAGTATCTTGTAATTGAGCGTAAGCACCGTTACGAAAGAGCCTATTACCGTAACGCAGTTGACTGCGGAGTAGTACATATTGTATACGATTGTATTGCTTACCCTTTCTATGTCGCTGTCCAGATTGTTGAGATATCTCGCGCTGCCGTCCTCTGTTATCTTGCCGTACGGCGCATTAAAGAGCGCGTCTACGTACGCATTGCGGTAGTGCGCAATTACGTCTGATGCGTACTTGTCCAGAAGATACCTGTTGTGCCAACGCATGAGGCAGGCGACTATTATATACGCTACGCTAAGGCCGCAATACAGCAGTATCTCATTCAGCTGCTTGCCGTCGGCAACCATATTGACGAGCAGTCCGTATATCAGTCCCGCGCCCATCAGCATAAGAGATACTATACAGCCCTCTATTATCAGTAATAAGAATTTAATCGGATATACCGCGGCAATGCGCCACAGCTTTTTGACCTCACCCATTTTTCACCCCTTACGATGCGCTTATACGCGCCCTACGTAATCAGAGTATAGCATATCGGGGGGGGGAGTCAAGACTCCTATAATAAATAAATTACCCATATATTAATATGACATACGTATATACAGTAATGACTGTTTGACTGCGACAAGAGTTATTTGCAGCGACAGAAAAAAAGACGCCTTATTAGCGCGCCGATGTACATGTATTAATATAATTGATGATCATTTTTTCTTGCTGTAGCCGATATTCGTATTAATATTTTAGACCTAATATATTTATATGTCAATGTCTTAACGCGAAATAGGGCGAAAAACCATATATTTCCTTAATAGTTCCACGCGGATTTTTCTTATTTGATCATCAATTATATTAATTTATGTACATATTTCAAGATGCGATTTTGCCGCCGATATAAAATATCTAAGATAAACGGAACAATATAACATTGCTCTTTAATATACGCTTAGATAACTATAAATTGAGATTTAAGTTGTTTATACGGAGATATAATGTTGAGTAAAAGATACAGATTGATATCGACTTTTAGTACGGCGGTAATAATTGTTGCCGTACTGCTATGCTTTGCCTTTATTCCATTTGATAATATAGGGGATGTATTTGCTTTTACCGATAGTAATATGACTGAGACAACAGTCATTGACATCGGAGACATATTGCTTAATGGCTACGCAGACCGTACAGACGGAAAGGTATTCAATGGCGAAGCTATGCAATCATTGTATGCTAAGCTGACAGGTGATACCTCTAAGGATACTATTGAAGATGTGGATGCGCTTGGCACACTAACAGCCGCACAGATGTACTCTAATAACGGTAATAAAGATATCGTACTTACCATGGACGGGCAGAAGTGGACGGTAACGCACCTTACTAAAGATAGGTCGGGCAATACCATAGCTACGCTGTGGCTGGCAAGTTCATCCGATACTCACCAGTGGAATACATGGTATAAAAATGTAACCAATGTTACATATCCGTCCAATGTATACGGTACGAGTTATATAAGGGCAGACGCGCTCAATATAGGCAGCAGTTATGTGGCGGCGGATGGCGATGAGTCTCTCACTCCCTCGCAACAGAGCGCGTCGCATAAGTATGCAAGGCTCACTATGCCGTCAGTAAAAGGCTCTCTCACAGACTTTATTGTTACCCCTGCGCAAGTAGCGTATCAAGAGACGGAAAATCAGAATGTAGGCGGCAGTATAGGCGGAATAGGCTACACCTTGCCTAACGACGCATACGGCACGCCGAGCGGAACAGTTAATTGGTATAAAAACAGTAGCAATACAATCGACATGAGTACGCTCCCCGATAAGACAGGCTACAACGCATGGAAGGACGATTACATATGGCTGCCTTCCTTAACAGAAACAGGATATGAAACAGCTCGTAGCGGAATCTGGGGTTTATCTATCAATCAAAGATCCAACCCAGTCGTTTCCTGGGTGCGCTCCAGCTACGCCGGTAACGCTGCTACTGCGTCCTACTTGCTGGAGTCGGGCAACAAGTATAGCGGCTACGATGTTGATGCTGTTTACGCCGTCCGTCCCGCATTTCACTTAAATCTTGACTTGGCGGCAGAACATAGTACAGATGTTCCACTCAAAGAGCCTACGGACGTAACTGTAGAATATAAGGGCACATCGCTTACATTAGACGATGTGGCGGCAGAGCAAAAGAGTTGGTTTAATGCCGATAAGGTAAGTATTACTTATGAGAGCGATATAAAGGACGCAGGAATATATAGGGTAAAGGCAGAGATTAAGGCAGATCTTGTGGCCGACGGACTGACATTTGAGGGGAAGTCTGATACAAGTGCAGGCGAGAGCGATACGGTGCGCTACTTCAACTTTACCGTAACTAAGAAGAAGATAGGTATAAAAGCAGAATTAGACAGCGGGGGACTGCCGTCGGTAACGCTCAAGAACGTAGGCGACGTATACACGGGCGACACACCCGAGAACGGACGCGCGCCGAGCTTTGGCTTTTTGTATACCTCAAGCTCGGGCGTAGAGTATGACACTCTGCCAACGGACGTAGGCACGTACACTGCCACGGCAAAAATGACCAATGAGTGTAACTATGAGATAGATGCAAAAAACAGTACGTTATCTGTCATATATAAAATAGATAAGAAGTCTGTAGATAAGCCCGCCTTATCGGGACAGGTAACCAAGCAATATAACGGCGAGGCGCAGAGCTTTACCCTGCAAGGGGTAACTGCGGACGTATTGCTTACGTTGCCAGACGGCGTAACGTATACAGACGGCGCGCTTACGGCAACTAATGCAGGCACGTATAAGATACGCGTTGCCTTAGCAGATAACGGCGTGGCTACGCAGTGGGCGGACGGGACGAGCAGCGCATATGAGCTGACTGTTACCATAACCAAGAGACCGCTCAATATCACAATCAACGCGCCGCTATCGTGGAAGGTAGGGGAGACGCCTACGGTAACTATAGTAGGCGACAGCTTAGCCGCAGACACCACGGAGCTGCATATCTACTATTGCAAGAACGGTTCGTCTGTAAAGTACGACCTCGATGCGTATAAGGTAATAACAGGCAAGACACGCACTATAGTAATGCCTGTACTGGACCAAGGAGACTATTATATCGGCGTAGAGCTATTTGGCGATAAGCAGGGCAATAGCAATTACGATATACCTGCAAGCACGGTAACGCAGACCTTTAAGGTACTGGGCAACGATATCACCTTTACGGACGCGGATATCAAGTGGCAGTATAATAACACGCCTGTTACCAATCCCGCCGCTACGCTTACGCTGACGTACACGGGCAGTGTATTCCGCTTTAGCATAGACGCAAGCGACCTTGCGAGCAAGGGCGTCAAGATAGACACGACCAAGGGCACTAACGGCTACAGCGGAGATATTACCGCAACCAATGCCAAGATAGGCGGCACGTACAGCGTAACGGTATACATTACCGAGCTTGACAATACGTATGCCGAGTTTGATGCAGTATACACGCTTACATACAGTATAGATAAGGCTAAGTATGACTTATCGGGACTTGCATGGGATTACAACGATAGCAACCCCTTGCAGTTTATAGCAGGCAAGGCGCAGGG